>JAFOCY010000115.1 GCA_017380995.1 Oscillibacter sp.
GGAGTTGTCGTAGGGGAAGATGAGAGTGTTGATGGCCATGCCTACGCCAAGGCCGATGGCTGTATCCCAGATGCGGCCCAGACCATAGGAAAGGGGCTGGACCCCCGGCGTGGTGCAAAGGAGCACCACGATAAAGCTGGGGAGGGAGGGGGAGAAGCGGATGTGCAAGGCGTTATATACCATGATGACCAGTACAACGCCAATACCTGCGGCCACCAGGGGGTGGATGGGCAAACTCAGGAGCAGTACACCTGCAAGGGCCCCCAGAAAAACGCCTGAAATCTGGGTCAGGCAGGACTCCACAGATTCTTTAAATGTGGGCTGCACTGCTGCCATAGCGCCCAGCATGGCAAAGATGAGGCGGGAGGAGCTGGCACCGTAAGCGTCCACGATGATCATGGAGATGACGATGGCGGCGGCAGTTTTCAGCGTACGAAGACCGATGGGGAAGGGTTTCATGGAAGACCTCTTTCGTTTGAAATTTGGGTGAGTATATCATGGGCAAGCAGTGCTGTCACGTTAAGAATTGGGAAAGGGTGCGGCTTTTATGTGCCAAAAACAGGATCTTATCTTCAATAAGCGTTCTTTCTGGTCTTATTAGAGTGGGCATCTTGCTGCAAATCGAAAAACGGTAACAAATTCCCGCTCCAACTGTGTACCGCCTACGGAGCTAAGAGCGGTTTTGCTGTTGGAGGAGCGGTCGGCTATACCGCCATGTAGTCTGCGGCGTGTCGAAAGTTGGGCTGGGAGCAGGATATATAAAAGGATTCCCGGAGCAGCGCTTCGGGAATCCTTTTTCGCAAGGGTTTGGCACATATTTGCGGCGACCTTCTGTCAGGGAGCGTTGTTTTCTCCGCCATTCCCTGTTTGACGGACTGCGTGCTTTTGAATCAGACGGGGCGCAGTAGAAAGGTACAGGTCTAAAGAAGCACGGTCCACCAATGCGGGGATGACTCCTTGTTTCGTAACGCAAAAGCCTGCAGCGTGGCTGGCGGCTTCCACTGCGTCGGGAAGAGAGAAGCTACGAAGAAGATATACGGCAAGAGCGGAGATGAAGGCATCTGCCGCGCCAGTAGAATCTACGGAAACAACATGAGGGGAGGAATACCAAAATTCTTCATGGGGTGTGCGGAGGTAGCAGCCCTGGTGCCCCAGGGTGATAATCACATTTTTCGCACCCTGTGCCAGGAAGTAATCTGCCTGTTGTTCGGGGGACTCGAAAGGGGAATGATGGCGAGCGGCGTGGCGGTTGGGAATAAAAATGTCGATCATGGGATACAGCTGTGGCGGAATCTGTGTGTGCAGGGAGGGTTTAAACAGGGTCTTTACGTCGTGCTTGCGGGCAAGTTGGGCGGCCTGCAGAACACACTCCAGCGGGGGGCCGTTGCTGAGCAGGCAATATCCTGCGTTTTGGAAGAGATACTCCATGGACTGCACATATTTTGCCGTAATGGCGTGGTTGGCTCCCTGGACTAGGGTCAAAATATTTTCGCCGTCTTCCTGCACATGGATATATGCTTTGCCGGTAATATTGTCCAGATCCCGGCGGACACCTTCCGTATTGATTCCGGCACCGTTGAGTTCCTGTAGGGCCATGGCGGCATCAGTGTCATTTCCGACTTTGGAAATCAGGCAGGCCGGCCAGTCCAGCCGTGCCACACCCATGGCTTGGTTGGCGCCCTTTCCGCCAAGGTTAGTGGAAACGCTATGGCAGATGGCGTTGCTACCAAGGCCGGGGAGACGGTTTACATTCAGTGTGATATCAGCGTTGATGCTGCCCAGTACGATGATGGGCCGCTTTCTGGAAGTGGGAGCCCGGTCCACGGTAGCTGTACCGGTCAGATTCAGCAGGGGCTGTGGAATGACCAATTCTGGTTTGCGGTCTTCGCACCTGGCAATCAGGATTTCCGCCAGTGTGCGGCCGTAAGTTTCGTAAGGGATCCGCTGCAGGGAAATGTGGTGGGATGGATACATGGTGTCATCCGCCGGAGCGATGATGGAAATATCCTTGGGTACGGAAAAACCGGCGGCGGACAACTGGTTGATGGCCTCATTTGCTCGCACCGGGTTGGCGCAAACAAGGGCGGTTACGCCCCCGGAGGAGACCAGTTCAGCAAGCTTGTGGTTGCCTGTCAGAATACGCATAGGCTCAAATGGGATGTGGTGGTCATAGAGGGCCTGCTTATATCCGTCCAGCAAAGCCGTGGAATCCACCCGGGTGCCGGTCCCTACGAAAGCAATGGCTGTGTGCCCCAGTGTGATAAGGTGATGGGTCATCAATCGCCCGAATTCACGGAAGGACTCCGCGTACCAGGCAGTAGTGGATCGATCGAGGGTCTGCAGATGAACGGAGTTATCCAGAGAGATCTCTTTCCTGTCACCGGAGGATACCGGCTCCCAGAGAAGACCGTCTATGCGATGGAGGGAAAGGGTGCGGAAATTCGAATCCTCCTGTTGCTGAGAGGAACTGCTGTCAAAAATCAACACTGCATAATTTTTCTCCTGAACCTGAGAAACAAAGCCTTGCAGAAGGCCGGGAGAGGCGGAAACACTTCGCAGCATGACGCCCAGGGTAAAGCTCTTGGTGTTCAGGGTGTTTTTAATTCTGCCATAAGGGACATAGTGATTTTTTTTAGCGATCTCCAATACCCGCTCTATGGTAGCGGGGCTGATGCTGTCTGCTTTATTGTTGATGATTTTGGATACAGTGGAAACGGAAACGCCGGCTTCGCGGGCGACATCTTTGATCGTCATAAGCAACCATCCTGTCTGTATAGGGATGAAACAGAGGAAATTGTTACGAAAAAAGCAGGGAAACTCTGTTTTCTAAAATTTCGTTCGGATTAAATAAAAAAAAGAATAAAAGCAGAATGACGGAATTTGACGGATGTATACGATTACACTTTACTGCCTTTTAACAGATTTGTCAAACTGAAGGGAAATTCTACGACATATAACGTAAAGAAAATGGTTTCCTAAAAAACTTCATTATGCAAAACCAACAAAAATGTTGTTGACAATTAGGGAAATTATGATATGATAAAATAACGTTATTTAGGCAATCGCAGAAGGGAGAAAAATGAATGAGCGGAAGAACTCTTGCTTCACGGAATACATGGGTTCGCATCAAGCGGAATTGGATTCTTTACGCAATGCTGATGCCTGCCATCTTGTATTTCGTGGCCTTTAAGGTGCAGTCCATTATGGGTATGTCTCTGGCATTTTATGACTATCGTATCGTGGGCGAAAATGTATTTGTTGGGTTAAAACATTTCCGGGACCTGTTTTCAACTCCCATGTTCTGGCAGATCATGAAGAACACTTTGATCATCAGCTTCGTCAAGCTGATCATTATCACCCCGTTTCCCGTGGCCTTTGCGATCCTCCTGAGCGAGGTTGGCAATGGAAAACTGAAAAAGCTAACACAGGTCGTTTCTTATCTGCCTCATTTCCTTTCCTGGGTCGTGATCGCCGGTATCTGGTTTGAGTTCCTGTCCCTGAACGGTGTAGTCATGGATATCTGGGAAACGGTGGGTGGCACCCGTATGGACCTCCTCACTAGTAAGGATACCATCATCGGTGTTCTGGTTGCTTCAGAAATGTGGCGAAGCGTGGGTTGGGACTCCATTATTTACCTCTCTGCCATTTTGGCGATCAGCGAGGACCTCTATGAGGCAGCCCGTCTTGATGGCGCCAATCGTTGGCAGATCATCCGTAATATTGTCCTCCCTCATCTGATCCCCGCCATCATCACCGTGTTGATCATCAATATGGGCGTGGTGTTGAACACCGGCTACGACCAGATCCTCAATTTCCAGAACGACGCTGTCCTCAGCCGCATCGATGTTATTGATACATACGCATACCGCATCGGGCTGGAAGGTACCCGGTACTCCTTCTCTACGGCCGCATCTCTCTTTAAGAGTATTTTGAGCCTGATCCTCATTCTGGTGACCCACTTCACCAGCAAGAAACTGACCGGAAAGGGGGCCTGGTGATATGAATAGCAACAAAAAAGTCATCGGCGCACCCCGGGTGTCCACCTTCTTCATCAACCTGATCATGGTCTTTGTGCTGTTGGTGATCCTGGTGCCCATGCTGAACCTGGTGGCAAAATCCTTCTCCGATCCTGCCCAGGTGGCTGGTATGTCCGGTTGGCGGGTGATTCCCAAGGGATTCTCTCTTGTAAACTATCAAATCATTTTTTCCAATCCTGCTATTTGGCGTGCGCTGATGAACAGCGTTGTGATCACTGTGGTGGGCGTAGCGCTGAATGTGGTGGTCACCTCTATGGCAGCCTATGCCATGACCCGTCCTGAGCTGCCCGGCAAGTCTTTGTTTATGGCCTTTTTCATCATGATGATGATTTTCGAGCCCGGCATCGTGCAGGAATATTTCGTCATCAAGGATCTGGGCCTTATGGATAAGCTCCCGGTCATGATGCTCTACAATACGGTTACGGTCTATAACCTGGTGCTGCTGATGCGCTTTTTCTCCGAGACACCCCAGTCCATCCTGGAAGCCGCCTCGATTGACGGTGCCGGCCATCTGAACATTCTGTTCAAGGTGTTCCTGCCCATGAATAAGATCCCCATTATGACGGTAGGTATGTTCTATGCCGTGGCACATTGGAATGAGTTCTTCCGCTCCAGTGTTTTCCTGACTTCCAATGCCAATACCACGCTGCAGGTGTTCCTGCGCCGCTTCGTGGTGGAAGGCGACTCTACCGTGCTGGCGTCTTTGGGCTCCATCGATCTGACCGGCATCAGCATGACGGGGCTGAAGAGTGCCACCATCGTGGTCACCGTGCTGCCCATTCTGTGCATGTATCCCTTCATCCTGAAGCACTACACCAGCGGCGTGATGTCTGGTGGCGTGAAGGAATAAATCCCATACTGTCTAAAAATTTTTTAGGAGGAAAACAAGACAATGAAGAAGATCCTGTCCCTTGTCCTTGCCGGCGTCATGGTTCTGAGCCTGGCTGCCTGCGGCGCAAAGAAGGAAGAGGCTCCTGCAGCTTCCTCTGCTCCTGCTGCTTCCGATCCCGCAACCCCCGCTGATCCCAACAAGCCCCTGGCTATGGGCGACACCGCCAACCCCGTGACCCTGTCCATCGTGATCAAGGACCGTTCTCCCGAAAATGCTGATGATGCTGCCTGGATCGCTACTCTCAACCAGAAGCTGCTGGAAGCCGGCATCGGCGCTCAGCTGGAACTGCTGGCCATGCAGTCCGGCTCCTATGCCACCAACCTGGGTCTGATGCTCTCCGGCGGTACCATCCCCGATCTGATCTGGTTCCAGGGCGGCGACGAGGAGTTTGCCCTCACCCAGGGCATTCTGGCTGACCTGACCTCTTACATTGACAACTCTGTCTATATGAAGGGTGTCATGGAGGACTATATGCTGGAGCGTATCGCCAACTATCCTTATCTGGTGTATCTTTCTCCCGCCTCTGTGAAGGTCCCTGTCATGCGTTCCGACGTTCTGGACAGCTTGGCCTGCAAGGACGAGTTCCTGGCTGATCCCTCTGTTGAGAACTACTACAAGATGTTCCAGGAACTGAAGGCTCAGGGCTTTAACGCCGCCTGGACTGTCCCCGGCAACCTGACCGAGATCGACAACACCTTCGACCAGGCTTTCGGCCTGACCACCACCTGGGTTGAGCAGGACGGCGCTTATGTTTACAACGCTGTTTCCAACGGCGCTAAGGATAAGCTGGACTTCTATGCCAAGCTGTATGCTGAGGGCCTGCTGGACAAGGAGTATCTCACCGATACTTGGGAGACCAAGGAGAACAAGTTCTACTCTAACCAGACCGCCATCATCTCCGGCACTCAGGGCGCCGTTGTTGATGTGTACAACAACAACCAGATCGCTGCCAACGGCGAGACTGCTGCTCTGACCGTCCTGCCTCCTGCCGGCGGCGTGGGCTACACTCCCTTCTCCGTTGCCAAGGAGACCCGCGGCATGGCTATCTCCGCTATCTCCGAGAATCAGGCTCTGGCTTTCCAGGTGCTGGACTATATGTGCTCTCCCGAGGGCCGTTACCTGGAGCTGTTGGGCAACGAGGGCACTCACTATGAGGTGGGCGCCGATGGTAAGGCTACCATCACCGCTACCTGGTATGTTCCCATGTTCAACACTCTGGGCAACTTCGACGAGTCCCAGCTCAACGGTACTTACTATTCTGAGGTCGCACAGTCCTCTCTGGATATGATCTCTGAGTACATGACCCTCGACAACGATTTCGCTATTCCCAGCGATCTGGCCATCTCCTGGGACGCTGCCAAGGCTGTTGTCTCCGAGTTCTATGCTGACTACATTCTGGGCAACAAGACCGCTGCCGACTGGGGTGCCTTCGTGCAGAACTTCAACGACATGGGCGGCGCTGCTGTGACCGAGTACGCCAACTCTGTCCTGGACTAAGAATAACTGAAAATGGATACAGGGCATCATCTTGATGCCCTGTACCTATAGTATGGTATCCACGTAACATAACGAAACAAACGCAAACACGATACAAGGAGAAGAAAATGATTACCAGAAAAGAACTGCTTGCCAATCCTGAGCTGCTGGCGGACAAGGTCCGCGGCGCTCTTTGCGGTCTCGCCATCGGTGACTCTCTGGGCGATGCCTGCCGTATGCCCGAAAACCAGCGTGATTATGGTTTTACCACCGATTTCAACAAGGGCGCTTCCTGGTCCACCGACGACACCGAGTTTGCTCTGATGGTTGCCAAGACCATTATCGATGCAAAGGGTGATTTCACCTCCGAGGATGTTGTGAAGTCTTGGATGGAGAACGTTGCCACTGAGGATGAGCTCAAGCGCGGCGGCGTCAGCGAGGTGGAGGCCTGCAATAATCTCCGGCGCGGCATCATGCCTCCCGATTCCGGCCGTTTCAACGCCTATTATATGTCCGACGGCGCTGCCATGCGCAGCGGCCCTATCGGCATCTATTGTGCCGGTGATCCCGAGAAGGCTAAGGAACTGGCCCGCATCGATGCTGAGGTCAGCCACTGCAACGAGGGCGTTTGGGGTGCTCAGGCTGTGGCCGTGGCCGTGTCCCTGGCCATGGTGGACGCCACCATGGAGGAGATCTGGGAAGGCGTGATGAGCTGCGCTCCCGCCGGCTCCTGGTTCGAGGCTACGCTCAACCGCGCCCGCAAGATCGTGGAGGATGCAGACTACGATATTGCCAACGCCTGGATGCCTCTGCACAACAACCTCTTCTCCACCCACCGTTCCACCGTGGCCGAGGCTTTGCCCGAGACCTTCGGCTGCCTGCTGCTCAGCCATGCTTCCTTCAAGAGCGGCCTGCTGCTGGCCGCCAACTTCGGCCGTGACGCTGACACCATCGGCGCCGTTGCCGGTGCTGTGATGGGTGCCCGCTATGGCCTAGGTAACATCCCTGCCCACTGGGTCACCAAGACCCGCTATCCCTCCGGCACCTGCCTGCGCTTCACTAAGGGTATCGACATTCTGGATTATGCAGATAAGATCGCTGCATTGATGAAGTAACATTCTTTTCGCGCAAGTCTATTCTTAGCACAGGAGTACTATTATGCAAAAAGATTATCTTGAGCGGGTATATGCTGGCTTCCTTGGTATGAATGTGGGTATTCGTCTGGGTGCCCCTGTGGAACCCAATATTTGGTCCTATGAGCGCATCAAGGAGACTTACGGCGATATTCGCGGCTATGTGAAAGATTACATCAACTTTGCGGCCGATGACGACGCCAACGGCCCGGTGTATTTCTTCCGCGCTCTGCGGGACAGCTCCCAAAATGGTGAGCTGACCCCTGAGTATGTGGCAAAAGCTTGGTTGAACTATGCCCGTGAGGGCATCGGTATGTTCTGGTGGGGCGGCTACGGCGTGTCCACTGAACACACCGCCTACCTCAACCTCCTCCACGGCATCCCCGCCCCCCAGTCCGGCTCTGCCGCCACCAACGGAAAGCTCCTTTCCGACCAGATCGGCGGTCAGATCTTCATCGACACCTGGGGCCTGATCTGGCCCGGCCAGCCCACCAAGGCTGCCGATTATGCCGAAGCCGCAGCCAGTGTTTCCCATGATGGCGAGGGCCTGGCCGGTGCCCGCTTCATGGCTGCCGCCATTGCCCATGCCTTTGTGGAGAACGACGTGAAGAAGATCGTGGACCGGGCTCTGGAGGAAGTGGATCCTCAGTCCCTTTATGCCGCCGTGACCAAGGCGGTCATTGCTCATCACACCCAGCATCCCGATGACTGGGAGAGTTGCCTGATGATGCTCCACCGCGACTGGGGCTACGACAAGTACGGTGGAGTATGCCACATGATCCCCAACGCGGGCGTGTGCGTGCTGTCCATGCTCTATGGCGCCGGCGATTTCAACCGCACTGTGGAGATCGCCACCATGTGTTCCTGGGATACCGACTGCAACGCCGGCAACGTGGGTACCATTCTGGGCGTTATGACCGGCATCCAGGGTATCGGGGCCCACTACCGCAAGCCCATCAACGACGGCATCGTCCTTTCCGGCATTACCGGCTACCTGAACATTCTGGATTTCCCCACCTACGCCAAGGAACTGGCACGCACTGGTTACGCCCTGGCAGGGGAGGAGGTCCCCGCAGAGCTGGAGACCACCGACGGCGAGCTGTACTTCGACTTTGAGATCCCCGGTTCCACCCATAATTTCCGCACCTCCGATCCCTTCCTCATGACTGTTCAGGGCAGTGAAAAGCAGGCCTTTGCCGGCAAGGGAAGCCTGCGGGTCCTGGTGGACCGTGTGGTCCGCGGCCAGGGCGCCCGTATTTTCTACAAGCCCTTCTACACCCGGGCAGATTTCTCCGATGAGCGGTATAAGCCCGCTTTCAGCCCCCAGGTGTACAGCGGCCAGATCATGGAGATGCAGGTGTATTTTGACAAGTGGTTCGGCTGGGACACCGTTCAGGTCAGCCCCTATTTCCGAACCATGTCCGATAAAAAGATCCATACCCACGGCTTTACCAAGATCCAGCCCGACCAGTGGCAGAAGATATCCTGCGTCATCGAGGATACCTGCGGCGATGTGATCGATGAGATCGGCCTGGTCATTGAAGGTGATACCCCCTCTACCGTCAAGACTATCGGTGAGTTCTATATCGACGAATTCCGGGTCTACGGCAAAGCAAAGTATTCTGTGGATATGGCCAAACAGCGCAAGGAACTGGCCACCGTCACTCCCTTTATCGTCAATCACGGCGCATGGGAGATCGAAGACGGCCGGCTGAATCTGATGTGCTATCAGGAGAGCCTTGCCTACACCGGCAACTACTACACCAAAGATGTGAATATTCATGTAGATGTGGAAGTAGCCAACGGAGATAATGCCGTGTTGCTGCTGCGTGCCAGGGGTGCCATGCAGTCTTACATGGCTGGTTTTGACAAGGGCCAGATCTGCATCTGGAAGCAGGATTTTGGCATGGAAAAGCTGGTTTGCGCTCCGTTCAACGTGGAAAAAGGCCGTATTTATGGACTGGACTTCAAGGCAGAGGGCGATGTGCTGACGCTGCAGGTGGATGGAGAAACACTGCTTACGGTGCAGGACGACACTTACCACAGCGGTATGTGGGGCCTGGGCGCTTTGGCCATGGGCCGTAGCTATTTTGGCGGCATCCAGGTCAGCGAACTGTAATGCCTCAAAAACCACAGCGGATAGCCGCTGTGGTTTTTTGAGCAAATTTCACAATAGATCAAATATAACATAGGAAAGGAACAGATCACCATGAAGGTTTTGAATCTTGGGTCCATGAATTTGGATCTGGTCTATACGGTGGATCACATTGTGCAGCCCGGAGAAACAGAGTCCTCTGTTTCCATGAGTACCTTCCTTGGAGGAAAGGGCATGAATCAGTCTGTTGCCTTGGCAAAAGCCGGCGTAGAGGTTTGGCAAGGTGGCATGATCGGTGAAGATGGGCAGCCCTTTCTGGATGCCTGCGGCGAGTTCGGAGTGCACGTGGATCTCATTGCCACTGTAGAGGGCAAGAGCGGCCATGCACTGATCCAAATCGATAAAAACGCACAAAACTGCATTCTGCTTTACGGCGGCGCCAATCAGAAACTCACGGAAACGTATGTGGACGAGGTACTGGGGCATTTTGAGAAGGGGGATGTTTTGCTGCTGCAAAATGAGGTAAATCTGCTGCCTTATATTGTAGATAAAGCTTTTGAGAGGGGAATGTTCATTGCCCTCAATCCTTCTCCCTTTGATCAGAAACTGAAGGCGGTGGACATGAAGAAGGTCTCCCTGTTCCTTCTCAATGAGGTGGAGGGCGCACAGGTCGCCGGTGTGACAGATCCCCAGGCCATTATCGACAAAATGCGGGAGATGTTCCCTCACGCTGGTATTGTGCTGACCCTGGGCAAGGACGGCGCTATTTATGCCGATGCAACCCAGCAGCACTTCCAGCCGGTATTCCCTGTGAAGGCTGTGGATACGACTGCTGCCGGCGATACCTTTACCGGCTATTTCCTGGCGGGTTACACAGAGGGGATGCCCATTCCAGAGGTGCTGCGTATGAGTGCCAAAGCCTCTTCCATTGCAGTCTCCCGCGCCGGAGCCGTGCCTTCCATTCCTTGGCGGAAGGAAGTTTTGGCTGCTGAATAACGCGCACCCGGGGTTCAGACAGCATAAAGACTTTCCTTATCTGCAGAAAGCATATCCATAAAAAATGATTTTGGCACATATGGCATTTTTGTCTTGGCAGGAATGGAGTGGCTCCAGTATAATAAGCATCATAAACAAAACCGGAGGAGATTTATGGAATCGATTATTGTGCGTCCTATTGCCCTGGATTTTGCTCCGGAGCGCCTGGAGCTGGAAGCCTTTCTTGCGGCCCACCACCTAAATCTGGAAGCGGATGTGGAGAAGGCCTTTGGCCTTTACGATGCAGAGGATACCCTGCAGGGCTGTGGTTGTGCTGCGGGACGGGTTTTGAAATGCTTTGCCATTGATGATAGTCTTCGGGGGCAAAATGGTCTTGGACTGCTGATCTCTCATTTGAACAATGATCGGTTTGCCGCGGGATTTGACCATCTTTTTGTAATGACCCGGCCCCATAACCGGGAGCTGTTTGAAGGCTGTGGGTTCTTTCCTGTGGCACAGACGGAAACGGTCCTGCTTTTAGAAAACCGTCGTCGGGGCATCCAGCGCTTTTTGGAGCACTTGCCGAAGGCACCCCAGGATGCAAAGCGCATCGGTGCTCTTGTGATGAACTGCAATCCCTTTACGCTGGGGCACCAGAGCCTGATCTGCCATGCATCCCGGCAGTGTGACTGGCTGTATGTTTTTGTGGTGGAGGAGGACCGCTCTGTATTTCCCTTTGCCCACCGCATCGATCTGGTGCGGCAAGGAGTGGCAGATTTGCCCAATGTCTGTGTGTGTCCCAGCGGACCGTATATGATCTCCGCTATGACCTTTCCGACGTATTTTCTCAAAGAAACGGAAGATCCCTCCGTTGTGCAAAGTGAGCTGGATCTCACGGTGTTCGGAACGCATATCGCTCCTGCCCTTGGTATTACTGTACGCTTTGCCGGAACGGAGCCTCTGGATGCAGTCACAAAGATATATAATGAAACGATGGCATCCCTTCTGCCCCGCTTTGGTGTTGCCTTCTGCGAGGTAGAGCGAGTACACGCCGGAGGAGAAGTGATCAGCGCTTCCCGGGTACGGGCTCTTTTGAAGGATGGCGACTGGGCCGAGGTGCAGACATTGGTGCCGGAAACCACGGCGGCATATTTGATGGACCGGTTTGGAGGAAACATCTCATGATCCACCCTCTTTTTCTGAAAGGGCAGGATGCTGCTTTGCAGCAGATCCTTCTGAGAAGGGAAGCGCGGGTTCAAACACAGCGGGAGCTTTTACACCACGGCAGATGCCTGGTAAGCTTTTCTATGAATATTCCGGGACAGCGCAAACAGTTTCCTCTGGAGCAAAAAAGCTTTGAGGAAGGGCTTTGCCTGCTGCGTGAGCAGTTTTCGGGGCAGCTTTTGGAACAGCAGCTATACAGCGGGCTGACCGGAGATGAGGCCATGCTTCTTTTGGACCTGGAACCATCTCAGGTAAAGGCGGTTACCACTGCGTTGGAGGAGACGCATCCTTTGGGAAGACTCTGGGATATGGATGTGCTGGACAGGGAAGGAAAAAGTCTTTCCCGCATCGCTCTGGGCTATCCGGCACGGCGGTGTTTGGTCTGCGGAGCGGCAGCGAAAGAGTGCGGCCGCAGTCGAAAACACAGCTATGAGGAGCTTTTTGGCTGCGCCGTAACGATCATGCATGACTATTTCCGGGACCGGAGGGCCCAGGAAGTTGGGTGCTGTGCGGTGAAGGCGGTGCTCAGTGAGGTTTCTGTAACGCCCAAACCGGGCCTGGTAGACCGGAAGGACAGCGGATCCCACTCCGATATGGATTTTTTTACTTTTATGGATAGTGCCGCTGCCCTGAGCCCCTGGTTTCCCCGTTTTTTCCGGGCTGGCTGGGACAATGAAACTGGCCTTTTTTCCGCACTGCGCAAAATGGGTCAGCAGGCAGAGCGGGAGATGTTTGCCGCCACGGGCGGCGTAAATACCCATAAAGGACTGATTTTCTCCATGGCCATCCTTTGCGGCGCATTGGGTCGGGCGATGGCGGAGCATTTTCCGCAAACTCCTGAACGGGAAGCGGTTTTGGACATCGTCCGAGACCTTGGGAAGGAATCACTGGGGGATTTTGACAGGAAAGAGGCGGAGACAGCCGGTCTTCGGTGTCACCGCCATCATGGGATCCTCGGTATTCGTGGGGAAGCCGCAGAGGGATTTCCTGCAGTATTTGGAATAGGCCTTCCCACGCTGGAGCACTGGCTGGAGCAGGGAAGTGCTCTCAATGACGCAGCGGCGGCAACGCTGATTGCCCTTATTGCCGGGGTGGTGGATACCAACATGATCCACCGCGGCGGACAGGATGAAGCGCTGCTGCGAAGAAAAGAGGCGTCCGAACTGCTGAGACGTCTGACACCGGAAAATATCACCGCAGAGCTGGAGGAACTGAACAGAGAATATATCCGCCGTCATCTCAGTCCCGGAGGCTGCGCGGATCTTTTAGCCCTGACGCTGTTTATTCACTTTATAGAGCAGAATTGCAGATGACCTTATATTCTGCCGATGATCATTTTAGGAATCAAAAACGGATCTGCCTGTTACAGGCAGATCCGTTTTTGATTGATGGAAGATTTATTTTTTGATCTCGCGGATCACATCAATGACACTGCCATCCCGATACTCTACCACGCAGACCACGCGGTCGGTGGTCTCGATGGGCTGAGGAACACCGGTAAGAGACTCGGCCATCTTCTGAAGATGCTCAATGGTGACCAGTTTCAATCCAGCCTTGCTGAGATCTTCCTTCAGTTCTTCATAGTGGCGATGACGGGGATTAAGTGCGATGCCAGCCTCGGTTACCACCGCGGCCACCGTCTCACCGGGAGTGCAGCAGGTAAAGACCCGCTTGGTGACAGAGGGGGTACGGCCGCGAACGATAGGCAGGCACACAATGGAGATATCGGCGCCGGCGGAAACGTCGGGACCACCGCCAAGGCCGCCCATCATCTCACCGGAGGAGCCGGTGAGAATATTGACATTAAAGTCCGTGTCCACTTCCAGCGCGGCGAGAATACCGAAGGTCAGCTTATCCAGCATGGCACCCTTGGTGTGGGCATTGGAGTAAACAGCGTTGTCGATCTCCACAATATTGGGATTTTCCACGATAGCCCGGGCGGCTACGGAGTCGAAGCACTGGCTGCACTCCAGCACGCGGACAAGGCCCTTGTGGTACATCTCCACGATGCTGGCAGTCATGCCGCCAAGAGCAAAGCTTGCCTTGATGCCCTTTTCTTCCATGTGCTTGGCCAGATAATTGGTGCAGGCAATGGAGATGGCACCGGCACCGGTCTGAAAACCGAATCCATCCTTGAATCGCCGGGAAGCCGCCATCACATCGGCACTTCGCTGGGCGATCATCAAGTCACGGGGATTTTTGGTCATGCGGGTAGCGCCCTTGCCGATTTTTTCGGGGTCACCGATCTCGTCTACTTTGCAAACCACATCCACATACTGCTGGGAGATGCTGGCAGGGACACAGGGATAGTCCACCAGGTAGTCGGTAATGACCACGACCTTGGCGGCGGAGGTAGCGTCGATGAAAGAGTAGCCCAGAGCGCCGCAGGCATTGGGGCCGATCTGGCCGGTAGCATTGCCGTATTCATCGGCGGCAGAGGCACCGATGAAGGCCACATCGATGTTCAGTTCACCGGCCTCGATGGCCCGAGGACGGCTGCCGTGGGGACGAAGGATGACAGGCTGATCCATCAGACCTTCCAGAACCGCATCACCCAGTTCGCCGCGGATGCCGCTGGCTTCGATGGAGGTGATGGTGCCGTCCTTGACAAAGTCCACGATAGAGGGATTTTTGATATTCACCACAGCGCTGGGGGCAAACTTCAAATTCTTGATGCCCAGGGCGCGGATCGCCAGCAGTACCTGGCCGATGATCTTGTCGCCCTCGCGGAAACTGTGATGGAAAGAGATGGTCATGCCGTCAGTCAGTCCCACACGGCGAATGGCATCTTCCAGAGAATAAGTAAGCTTTTCCGTGTCAGAGGTAGTCTTCCCGGCGCAGCGGAGAGACCGTACGGGCGTGGTGGAAGGGGAGCCGTCGTAGGCACCGGTATAGGGGCGGACAACATAATCGCCGATTTTTTCGGGAATTTCCCGGCCAACTGCGTTGATCATATCAGAGTACCATCCTTTCCACATTGATGCCGGCAGCTTCGGCCTGAGCCAGCGTAGTGCGGGCACGCAGCTCCATAGGCTTGTCGATCATGCCGCCATCCAGTGTAACGGCGCCCTTGCCGGCCTGCTTGCCCTCTTCTACGGCCTTGAGGACTCGCAGGGCATACTTGATCTCTTTCATGCTGGGAGTAAAATAGCTGTTGACCACATCGATCTGACGGGGATGCACCACCGTCTTTCCGTCAAAGCCCAGATTCTTGGCAAGAGCCGTGTCGGCGCGCAGACCTTCTTCGTCGTTGATGTCGCTGAAAACAATGTCCAGCGCATCCACACCGGCAGCGCGGCAGGCCAGCAGCACAGCATTGCGGGCATAGAACACTTCCAGACCGGCTTTGGTGCGCTGGGCCTTCAAGCTGGCGGTGAGGTCTTCGGCAGCAACGGAGAGTGCCACCACACGCGGGTCTGCCATGGCGATCTCCTGTGCATTGAGCACGCCCATGTAAGACTCGATGTTGCAGATGAGTTCGATCTTGCCGACTTCCAGACCCACGGCCTCTTCGATTTCGGCAATGTGGCGGGAAATGGCCTGGACCTCCCGGGCGTATTCTACCTTGGGGATACGGATGCAGTCAGGATTGGCGCGAACTGCGGCCTGCAGATCTTGCTCCAGCTCTTCGGAGTAGATGCCGTTGACCCGGATGCAGATATACTTGCCCTCAGGGCGGTGCTCCTTGAGCATGCGGTAGACAAGAAGACGGGCGGCATCCTTCTCGCT
This sequence comes from Oscillibacter sp., assembly GCA_017380995.1. GTDB lineage: Bacteria > Bacillota > Clostridia > Oscillospirales > Oscillospiraceae > Oscillibacter. The sequence continues at coordinate 15,562 of JAFOCY010000115.1, forward strand.
GGCAGGAACAGAGTCCTCCAGATCGTAAACAAGCATATCTTCGTTGTAGAAAATAGCCTGGATCATATTCACCGGAGTAGAGCCGCTGGCGTACAGGCCGGTGCGCTTGAGACGGATGGTTTTCTCAGCCATGATATGCAGCCTCCTTTGTCCAGTCAAAGGCTTCGCCGCTGGCGCGGCACACGGCACACTCCACGCGGGCGCGAATTACGCAGTCCAGCGCTCCTCGGTCACGGACCTCCACATCAGCATTGGTGACACCCAAAGATGCAAGCGTATCCTGAATAGTTTCCAGAATAGAAGTCCCGAACATGACCTTCACATCACTATCCAGCTGGATGTCCAAAGTACCGTCACCGGGACGAATGGTGACCATACAGTCGCTGGATTCCATTGTACCTGCGACTGCAGCTTTTTTGATTTCCATTACTTGACCTCCCTGTTAAAATAATATGATATTCCACTATCATTTTAACAGATGTGGACACAAATTAAAAGTATGAAAAGAATGTGAAAGGCACTTGTTTTGCTTATGGAACAAGCGGAGGACGCTTATTTTCCACAATTTGGAACCAAGATATATGGAAATGTTTTGCGTGCCTGTTTGGGAATATTTTTGCAAAGCACAGATACTGTAACTGACATGATCGTATCAATTGCGGTATCTGCAATGAGCGGAGGAACAATCCAAACAAAATCGGAGTGACGAGATTTGCACTCACGCCCCATTGACCCATGAGTCAAGATTTGATGAACTGCATCAAATCTTTGATTCGTCGCAATCATGCGTAAAAATGCACAAAAAGCGCACAGGTCTCCAAAATCTGTGCGCTTTTTGTGTGCCACTGGAAAAAGGTGTTATTAACCACAGAAGGAGGACACTATGGCCGAGACTACCCACAAAGAGGAATACACCTACCAAGTAGGTAAAATCACATTCATTGTCAGACCCGTCTACAAGGAAAACGGCGAGTCGATGGAGGATATTTTGTTGAAGCTCATGCTTGCGGAGTTGGAGCCTGCCTAAACGCTTTCATCGATAGACTTAACATTGGGGGCCAGCGGAGGTATAATATAGGTAGATAAATACCTCATGCTTGGCAACCGGGAAGGAGGCTATTTTGAAACAGTCAAGCATGAAACACAATCTTGGTACAGCCGCTCTTTATTGCCGGTTAAGCCGTGACGATAACATGGACAGCGAGTCCAACAGTATCCAAAATCAGAAAAAGATACTCCAAAAGGTTGCCAAAGAAAAAGGCTACACCGACACGATCTTTTTCGTGGATGATGGCATTACAGGCACCACCATGAAGCGTCCCGGTTTTCAGAAAATGCTAACCGCAATCGAAGCCGGATATATCTCCGCTGTATTTGTCAAAGACCTCTCCCGGTTGGGCCGAAACTACATAGAGGTCGGCAAGCTCACCGAAGAGTTCTTCCCCCAGCATGATGTCCGTCTGATCGCCGTTTCCGATGGTGTGGATAGTGACGAGGGCGATAATGAGTTCACCCCGTTCCGTAACATTATGAACGAATGGTACGCCAAGGACATTTCTAAGAAGCGCCGGATCGTAAACAAAATGAAAGGCAATTCCGGCATCCCGCTTTCGCCCCCACCTTATGGCTATATCAAAAATCCTGACGATCCCCGGTTTTGGGTGATCGACCCGGAGGCTGCCGAGGTGGTGCGCCGGATATATCGTATGGCGCTGGATGGATACGGGTATGCGGAGACTGCCGCTGCTCTGGAGGCTGACGGCGTTTTCAATCCTACTTATTACTGGCGCAGTAAAGGCACCAACCGGGGCGGCTCCAAAAGTACCTTGGAGCCTTGTAAGTGGGGCCATACCACCGTCAAGAAAATCCTCACCATGCAGGAATACTGTGGTGACGTTATCAACTTCAAAAGCTACTCCAAGTCCTATAAAATGAAGCGGCGCATTGAAAACCCGGAAGAAAACCGGGCAATCTTCCTCAATGTCCACGAGGCCATCATTGACCGTCCTACATGGGAAAAGGTACAGACGCTGAAAGCTGGCACTCGCCGGAAAAAGCCCTCTGTTACACAGGAACCGAGCGTATTCTCCGGGCGTATGAAGTGCCCCGACTGCGGAGGCAACCTCAATTTCCATTTCAACCAAGGCAACCATGACATTAAATATTTTAGCTGCAACAACAGAAATTCCGGCCTGCGGAAATGCAACGCTACCCACTATATCCGGCTGGACTTTCTGGAACAGGTTGTTTTGTACGAGGTCAACCGCTTGGCCAGTTTTGCCAACGAGTACGAGAATGACTTCTTGAAAGCCATGCTTGGCCGCTCTGCAAAGGTCGCTGAAAATGACCGGGTAAGAAAGCAGCGGGAGCTGGATGGGCTGGTGGCCCGTGACAAGGAGCTGGATGCTCTCTTTGAAAGGCTTTACGAGGACAATGTGTCCGGCAAGATCGACGATGCCCGTTTTGCCAAAATGTCAAAGCGATATGAGCAGGAGCAGGGCGAGATCGGCGCAAAGGTCAAAGCTCTCCGACTGGAACTTAAAAAGACGGAAGGGCAGCGCATGGATGTGGAGGAGTTTTTGGAAACTGTACGACGCTACACCAACGCTACCACCATTACCCAGCGCATGGTGGCCGA
>JAFOCY010000116.1 GCA_017380995.1 Oscillibacter sp.
GCCGGCCACCAGCGGGGAGAATCCATACTGCCCGTCCCATAAGCGGCTTCTCCCCGGGAATAGAGCAGAAGAAAAATACCTTTGGAAGTAAATGCTGTGATATCATCATCCCGAATGCGTGAGGCGTCCTGAAAGGAGACCCGGTCTGTCACCGTTTGCCCGGGGGCCAGAGACAGCAAAGATGCATCTCCATAGTAAACCGCTTTCCCCCTGGAAAAGCCGGGGAGCTCAACTGCGGCTTTTGCGCCCCAATCCGTCTCCTGCGGATATTCGCAAAGGGTCATCGTAACCGTCTCTTCTCCTCCCGCCAGAGCCCGCATCGGCTGCTGCACCGTTTGCGTATAAAGGGCATTGTATCCAAGGGCGAGAGAAAAAGCGGAGCAGAGCAGTAAAAGCCGCTTTCGGATGTGTCCTTTTGGAAAAAAGCAAAGAAGGGCTGTGACAGCAAGGCCTACAAAGCATCCGGATATCCATATGCTTTCCGGCAGCAGATACTGTCCAAGAAAGATCCCCAGCGCAAAACCGGAGGAAAATATCCCAAGAACTCTCATTTCACTTGATAAGGCGCCTTTTCGGTGGTACGGCCCAGGAGGTAGTCGGTACTGACCCGGTAATAATCTGCCAATGCCACAATGACCCAGGCAGGCGCCTCCCGTTCGCCGCTTTCATACCGGCGGTAGACACTCCTCTGCATCTTAAGATAAGAGGCCACCTCCTGCTGGGTTTTGTCTTGGTCTTCCCGCAGATCTCTGATGCGTTCAAATTTCATACCTTCCCTCCTGTACCCATTCGGAGTCACAGTCATTATATCCTTTTTTCTGGAAAAAAGCCATACCTGCATACAAAAAAGGAGCGGGAAGGCATATGCCTTCCCGCGATTTCTTGTATCAGCCCGGAGGCCAGGTCATATCCCGGCCGCTGAGAACGTGAAAATGCAGATGGAACACACTCTGGCCCGCCTGCTCTCCGATGTTGGAGACCACACGGTAGCTCTCCAGGCCCTGCTCCTTGGCAATCTTGGCAATGACCTCGAAAATATGGGCCACCACAGCGCTGTTTTCCGCGCTGATGGCAGAAACAGAGGGAATGTGGGCCTTGGGGATCACAAGAAAATGAGTGGGAGCCTGGGGGGCGATGTCGTTGAAGGCGAAGCAAAGTTCGTCCTCATAGACCTTGCTGCTGGGAATCTCGCCGGCAATAATGCGGCAGAACAAACAGTCAGACATGGAAGTTCTCCTCTCGTAAAGTGTATTAGATATCCCCTTTACAGGGATTGGTATTTATTAACCAAGCTTGGCAGCCACAAAATCATCAACACTTGCAAGGGCATCGTCCAGCTTCAGAAGGTCGCTACCGCCGCCCATGGCGCTGTCGGGCTTACCGCCGCCCTTGCCGCCGCAGATGGTGCACACATTCTTGACGAGGTCACCGGCCTTCACGCCCTTGGCAACAGCCTCCTTGCCGCAAACCGCCAGGAAGGTGATCTTACCGCCGTTAACAGAGGCCAGCACAGCCACCACCGAAGGTTCCTTATCCCGCAGGAAGTCGCCCATCTGCCGCAGGGCATTCGCGTCCATGCCGTCACGGTGGGCGGTAAGGACCTTCAGCTCACCAACAGCCTTGGCAGCGGCAAGGAACTGGCGTGCCTCGCCCAGAGAAGCCTCAGCCTTGAACTTCTCCAGTGCCTGACGCATCTCCTTCATCTCGTTCATCTGCTGCTCGATCTTAGTCTCCAACTCACCGGGAGTCGTCTTCAAAACCTGCGCAGCACGGAAAAGGATCTGCTGATTGGCTGCGATGGTAGAGAGGGTCTGCTTGCCCACGGTAGCCTCAATACGACGGACACCGGAAGCGACACTGCCCTCGGACTTGATGCGGAAGAGGCCAACCTTGGCGGTATTATCCAGATGGGTGCCACCGCAGAATTCCATGGACACGTCGCCCATTTCCACCACGCGGACAGTGGCTCCATACTTCTCACCGAACATGGCAACAGCGCCCTTCTTCTTGGCTTCCTCCAGAGGAAGGACCTCAGTCACAACACCCTGGCCTTCCAGCACTGCGTCATTGACGAAAGCATCGATCTGAGCGAGCTGCTCTGCGGTGATACCCTCAAAGTGAGTAAAGTCAAAGCGCAGGCGGTCAGGCTCCACGAGAGAACCGGCCTGATGGACATGATCGCCCAGGACCTTCTTCAACGCGGCGTGGAGCAGATGGGTAGCGGTATGTGCGCGACGGACAGCCTTGCGGCGCTCGGTATCGATGGAAACCGTGACGGTGTCACCCACCTTCAGCTCGCCGGCAGTCAGTACACCCACATGGAGGAACTTTCCGCCCTTGTTCTTCTGGATGTCCTTCACCTGGAAGGAAACACCCTCCGCGCTCATGACACCGTGGTCGCCCACCTGGCCGCCCATTTCGGCGTACATGGTGGTCTGGTCCAGAACGATGGTGGCTTCAGCGCCGGAGACGATCTCATCCCGCAGCTCGTTTTCCACCACGATGGCCAGGACCTTGGCCTCGCAGACCTCCTGCTCATAGCCGATAAACTCGGTAGCGGGAACGGCGGAGCCGAACTCGATACCGGCCCAGCCCAGATCACCCAGGGCCTCACGGGCCTTGCGGGCACGGACGCGCTGCTCCTCCATCATGGTCTTGAAGCCCTCGCGGTCCACGCTCATTCCCTCTTCCTCCACCATTTCAATGGTCAGGTCAATGGGGAAACCATAGGTATCATAAAGCTTAAAGGCATCAGAGCCGGAGAAAACAGTCTCGCCCTTTTCCTTGTGGGAAGCGAGCATCTCCTGATAGATCTTCATACCGCCGTCGATGGTCTTGGCGAAGTTCTCCTCCTCGGTGCGGATGATCTTGGTGATATAGGTCTGCTTCTCGCGAAGATCAGGATATGCCACCTCGTTCTCCTTTACAACGGTCTCCACCACCTCAAAGAGGAAGGGCTTGTTCACGCCCAGGAGCTTGCCATGACGGGCAGCACGACGCAGCAGACGGCGCAGCACATAGCCACGGCCCTCGTTGCTGGGCAAAACGCCGTCACAGATCATCATAGCGGAGGAACGGATATGGTCGGTGATGACACGCAGGGAAACATCGGTAGCGGCGCTTTCGCCGTAGTGGGCGCCGGTGATCTGAGAGACATGGTTGGTGATGTTCATGACGGTGTCCACATCAAAGAGGGACTTCACATTCTGCACCACGCAGGCAAGGCGCTCCAGACCCATGCCGGTATCGATGTTCTTATTCTTCATCTCCTCGTAGTTGCCCTCGCCATCGTTGACAAACTGGGAGAAGACGTTGTTCCACACCTCGATGAAGCGGTCGCATTCGCAGCCAACAGCGCAGTCGGGGCTGCCGCAGCCATGCTCGATACCGCGGTCATAGTAGACCTCAGAGCAGGGACCACAGGGACCGGCGCCGTGCTCCCAGAAGTTGTCGGCCTTACCCAGACGGGTGATGCGCTCAGGCTCCAGGCCGATGACCTTGGTCCAGATCTCAAAGGCCTCCTCATCATGCTCATAAATAGAGGGATACAGGCGGTCAGCCTCCAGCTTCACCACTTCCGTCAGGAATTCCCAGCACATCTGGATAGCTTCCGTCTTGAAGTAGTCACCAAAGGAGAAGTTGCCCAGCATCTCAAAATAGGTGCCGTGACGGTCGGTCTTGCCGATGTTCTCAATATCGCCGGTGCGGATGCACTTCTGGCAGGTGCAGACGCGGTCACGGGGAGGCTCCTCCTCACGGGTGAACCAGGTCTTCATGGGGGCCATACCGCTGTTGATCAGCAGCAAGGACTTGTCGTTCTGGGGGATCAGGGAAAAGCTGGGAAGACGCAGGTGTCCCTTGCTCTCAAAGTAGCTCAGGAACATCTCGCGCAGCTCATTCAAGCCATAATAGGGATGTGCCATTGTGTTTTTCCTCCTGTATATTTTCATTTTGACTTGCGCAGAGTAAAATATGGTATCAAAAAAGCCTCCGCCCCAAGCATAGGGGCGAAGGCTTGCTTCACGGTACCACCCTAATTATCCTCCCATGCAGGAGGCATCTTAGCCATCCGGTAACGGGGATGAACCGTTCCGCTCCTCGCGGACTGCTCCAAAGTGGCTGCCA
>JAFOCY010000015.1 GCA_017380995.1 Oscillibacter sp.
ACCCGGATCTGAATGCGGTGGGACTCCAGAGTCATGTGGTACTCGCAGCCGATCATGGTGTCGGGATGCTTGACGTAGCGGCGAATGTCCCGTTCCGCCCCGGCGAAAATGGTGAGGAGCCAGATCACAAGAATGGCCCACAGCGCCGCAGCCAGCTTGGCGCCGTCGCCCCACATGGCTGTGCCGATGGAAGCCGTGACGGCAAAGCCCACCAGGAGGATCAGAAAACGCAGGGACTTGTACTGGCGGATGGCCAGTCCGTAATAGCTGGCCCGGCGGTAATCGTTGACAGTCAGGGGATAAGAGACTTCGATCTTGTTCATAAACATGCCTTTCAGGTGTGTTTTTTTATATTGTAGCGGGAAATATCAGAAAATGCAATGGGTAAATCCGTCGGGCGAATTTGAAGGAACTGTAAATTTTAGCACTCTCGCCTTGACAGTGCTAATTTCCTGGCTATAATAAAGGGCGAATAGAAAAAACAAGGAGGAACTTCCATGACTACAGAAAAGTACACCCGCAAGACCCTGGAGGCCTTCCGCACCGCCCAGGCCCTGGCCCAGGAAAAGGGCAACCAGTATCTGACCCCTGAGCATCTTTTCTACGCCCTGCTGAACCAGAAGGAGGGCCTCATCGGGTCCATTTTCGGCTCCATGGGTGTGGACTGCGGCGCCCTTTCCCGGGAAACCCTGGCGGTGATCGATCGCCTGCCCCGGATCTCCGGCGGCAGCGGTGAGGTCTATGCCTCCGCCGAAACCGGCAGGGTCCTGACCACCGCGGAAAAGAGCGCCGAAAAGCTTCATGATGAGTATGTCAGCGTGGAGCACCTGATGCTCTCCATTTTTGGCGAGGCATCTTCCGACCTTAAGCGCATTTTGCAGGACCATGGCATCACCCGCGCCCGGTTCTCTGAAGAACTGAGCAAGGTCAAGTCCCAGCCCGTCACCTCTGACAGCCCGGAGGATACCTACGACGCGCTGAAAAAGTACGGCACGGACCTGGTGCAGCGGGCCAGAGAACAGAAAATGGACCCCGTCATCGGACGGGACAGCGAGATCCGGAATGTGATCCGCATTCTCTCCCGCAAGACCAAGAACAATCCCGTTCTCATCGGTGAACCCGGCGTTGGCAAGACTGCCATTGCGGAGGGGCTGGCCCAGCGCATCGTCCGGGGAGATGTGCCGGAGGGATTGAAGGATAAGACCATCTTCTCCCTGGATATGGGTGCGCTGATCGCCGGCGCCAAGTACCGGGGCGAGTTTGAAGAGCGGCTGAAGGCGGTTTTGGAGCAGGTGCGCAAGTCTGAGGGCCGCATCATCCTCTTTATCGACGAGCTTCACACCATCGTGGGCGCCGGAAAGACCGAGGGCAGCATGGACGCGGGAAATCTCTTGAAGCCCATGCTGGCCCGGGGCGAGCTGCACTGCATTGGCGCCACCACGCTGGATGAGTACCGCCAGTATATCGAAAAGGACGCGGCCCTGGAGCGCCGGTTCCAGTCTGTTTTGGTGGATGAGCCCACGGTGGAGGATACCATCTCCATCCTCCGCGGACTGAAGGAGCGCTACGAGATCTACCACGGCGTCCGCATTCATGATAATGCCATCGTGGCAGCCGCCACCCTCTCCAACCGCTATATTACCGACCGCTTCCTCCCCGACAAGGCCATTGACCTGGTGGACGAGGCCTGCGCCATGATCCGCACGGAGATCGACTCCATGCCTGCCGAGCTGGATGACCTGCGTCGGCGCATCATGCAGCAGGAGATCGAGGAGATGGCACTGAAAAAGGAGGAAGACCAGCTTTCCCGGGACCGCCTGGAAGAGCTGAAACGGGAGCTGGCGGAGGCCAAGGAGACCTTTAACGCCAAGAAGGTCCGCTGGGAGGCGGAAAAGAGCGGCGTCACCGCCGTGAAGGACCTGAAGGCACAGGTGGAGAAGATGAAGGGCGACATTGAGATCGCCCAGAGCCGCCTGGAGTATGAAAAGGCGGCGAAGCTCCAGTATTCTGATCTTCCTGACCTGGAGAAAAAGCTTCAGGAGGCGGAAAAGACCGCCGAGGAACATACCGGGGAAAACTCTATGGTCCACGACACCGTGACGGAAAATGAGATCGCGGACATTGTGGCCAAATGGACCGGCATCCCGGTGAGCCGGCTGGTGGAAAGCGAGCGGGAGAAGCTGCTGCATCTGGATGGCGTCATCCACCAGCGGGTGGTGGGCCAGGAGGAGGCGGTACGCCTTGTTACCGAGGCCATCCAGCGCTCCCGGGCAGGCATCGCAGACCCCGGACGGCCCATCGGCAGCTTCCTCTTTCTGGGCCCCACAGGCGTGGGCAAAACAGAATTGGCAAAGTCTCTGGCAGAGTGCCTTTTTGATGACGAGCACAACCTGGTGCGCATTGATATGACGGAGTACATGGAAAAATTCTCCGTGTCCCGCCTCATTGGGGCCCCTCCGGGCTATGTTGGGTATGATGAGGGCGGCCAGCTCACCGAGGCCGTCCGCCGTAAGCCCTACAGCGTGGTCCTCTTTGACGAGGTGGAAAAGGCCCACCCGGATGTATTCAACATCCTGCTGCAGATTTTGGATGACGGCCGCATCACCGACTCCCAGGGCCGCACGGTGGACTTTAAAAACACCATCATCATCCTGACCTCCAACCTGGGCAGTGAAGCCCTGCTGGAAGGAATCCAGGAAAACGGTGAGATCTCTCGTGAGGCAAGAGACGCAGTCCAGGCATTGCTGCGCCGGTCCTTCCGGCCGGAGTTTCTCAACCGCCTGGATGAGACCATCCTCTTTAAGCCTTTGACCCGGGAGAACCTCACCGGTATCATCGATATTTTGATGAAGGGGCTGAAAAGCCGCCTGGCGGAGAAGCTTTTGAAGCTGGAGGTGACGGAGGAGGCAAAGCGCCTGCTCATTGATCGGGGGTATGATCCCATCTACGGCGCCCGGCCTTTGAAGCGGTACCTCCAGTCCACTGCCGAGACTCTCATCGCCAAGGAGATCCTGCGGGGAGAGCTTGCTGCCAATACCACACTGAGCTTGGATGTGGAAAACGGCGAGCTTACTTGCAGAAAAAACTGATAACGAAAATTCCCGGGAAAGGCACTGCTTTCCCGGGGATTTTTTCAAGTGTCTCCCCTCAAAAGGACAAGAAAAACCTTTCTTGTCCTTTTCCGAAAAACCGCTTGCCTTTTGGCGAAAAGTCTGGCATAATGGCTATCGGAAAAAACTTTAGCTATTTAAAGCTTTGCGACTTTAAAGCTGTGTGGAAGGAAAGAGACCCATGAAACGAGAAAATTTTAAGTCCAGACTGGGCTTTTTGCTGGTAAGTGCCGGCTGCGCCATTGGACTTGGCAACGTTTGGAAGTTCCCCTATATTACCGGCCTGTATGGCGGCGGTGTGTTCGTATTGTTTTACTTTTTGTTCCTGGCAATTATGGGCGTGCCTGTGCTGACCATGGAGCTGGCCGTGGGCCGCGCCAGCCGCAAGAGCGTGGTGGCGGGCTACAAGGCACTGGAGCCCAAGGGAAGCAAGTGGCACCTGCACGGCTGGGTGGCTTTGGCCGGCAACTATCTTTTGATGATGTTCTACACCACCCTTTCCGGCTGGATGCTGGGATACTTCTTCCGGTATGTGACCGGAACCTTCAACGGGATCCCGGAATCCGAAGTGGATGGTGTGTTTACCGCCATGCAGTCCTCTCCTGTGGAGATGCTGGTGCTGATGGCCCTTTGCGTGGGTCTTGGCTTCCTGGTGTGCTCTTTGGGCCTTGAAAAGGGCGTGGAGCGCATCACCAAGGTGATGATGCTGGCTCTCCTTGCCCTGATCGTCATTCTGGCAGTTCATAGCTGCACGCTCTCCGGTGCGGCAGAAGGCATCAAGTTTTATCTGATGCCTGACTGGGGCCGTGCAGTGGATGCGGGCATTGGCAATATCGTCACTGCTGCCATGAACCAGGCCTTCTTTACCCTTTCCATCGGTATGGCCGGTATGCAGATTTTCGGCAGCTATATGTCCCGCGACCATGGCCTGACCGGCGAGGCGGTACGTATCTGCCTGCTGGATACCTTTGTGGCGG
>JAFOCY010000117.1 GCA_017380995.1 Oscillibacter sp.
CTGGTTCATGATCTTGCCATACAGGGGATGACGAACGCGGGTCTTGATCTGGATGACGCAGGTCTTGTCCATCTTGTCGGACACGACGACGCCAATACGGGTCTTGCGCAGACCGCGCTCCATATTGTTGTTGATCTCAGACATGGCAGCAGCTGCCTCCTTCCACTTTCTTACGCCTGCTTCTGACGCAGCACGGTCAGGGCGCGAGCGATGTCGCGCTTCACCGCAGTAATCTGCATGGTGTTCTGCAGCTGGCCAGTAGCGAGCTGGAAGCGAAGGTTGAAGAGCTCCTTCTTCAGCTCAGCGACGGTGGCCGTCAGCTGCTCATTGCTCATGGAAACAAATTCATTCGCCTTCATTACTCTTCACCAGCCTCTTCGTTCGCAGGCTTCTCAGCGCGCTTGATGAACTTGGTCTTCAGGGGCAGCTTGTGGGAAGCCAGACGCAGAGCCTCGCGGGCGGTCTCTTCCGGCACACCGGCGACCTCGAACAGGACGCGGCCGGGCTTCACAACAGCAACCCAGTACTCGGGAGAACCCTTACCGGAACCCATTCGGGTCTCAGCGGGCTTCTCGGTCACGGGCTTATCGGGGAAGATCTTGATCCAAACCTGACCGCCACGCTTGGTGTAACGGGTCAGGGCGATACGGGCAGCCTCAATCTGCTGAGAGGTGACCCAGCAGGGCTCGGTGGCCTGCAGGCCGAACTCGCCGTACGCCAGGAAGTTACCGCGGTGGGCGGCACCCTTCATGCGGCCGCGGAACTGCTTGCGGCGCTTGACTCTCTTGGGCATCAGCATAGTTACTTGACCTCCTTAGCAGCGGGAGCCTTCTTGGCCTTGGGCAGGATCTGGCCCTTGTAGATCCAGACCTTCACGCCCAGGCGGCCGAAGGTGGTCTTCGCCTCGGCAAAGCCGTAGTCGATGTTGGCACGCAGGGTCTGCAGCGGGATGGAACCCTCGTGGTAGTGCTCGGTGCGGGCGATGTCAGCGCCGCCCAGACGGCCGGAAACGCTGGTCTTGATGCCCTTGACGCCGGGCAGCTTCATGGCGCGGCCCTGCGCCTGCTTCATCGCGCGACGGAAGGAGATACGCTTCTCCAGCTGAGCGGCGATGTTCTCAGCCACCAGCTGAGCGTCGGCGTCGGGCTGCTTGATCTCCAGAACGTTGATCTGAGCGGCACGGCCGAGGAAAGCGGTGACGTCCTTCTTCAGCTGCTCGATGGTCGCGCCCTTGGGGCCGATGATCATACCGGGCTTGCTGGTGAAGATGTTGATGGTAACAGTCTGAGCGGTACGCTCAATATCGATCTTGCTGACGCCGGCTGCGTAGTACTTATCCTTCAGCATCTTACGCAGCTTGTTGTCCTCGACCAGGTAGTTGGCAAAATCCTTCTTGCCAGCGTACCAGCGGCCGCTCCAGCCAAAGATCACGCCCACGCGTGCGCCGTGGGGATTGACTTTCTGACCCATGAGTAAACCTCCTTACGCCTTCTTCTGGTCCAGCACCACGCTGATGTGGCTGGTGCGCTTGAGCATGGGGGACGCGCTGCCGCGGCTGCGGGCAACGTAGCGCTTCAGCGTGGGGCCGGGGTTGGCGTACACTTCAGCGACGTACAGGTCCTTACGATCCATCTCCAGGTTGTTCACAGCGTTGGCGATGGCGCTGTTGAGCACCTTCAGCACAACGGGGGAAGCGGCCTTGGGGGTGTACATCAGGATCGCCGCTGCTTCGTCCACATTCTTGCCGCGGATCAGATCGATAACGATCTTCACCTTGCGGGAGGAGATGCGAACGTACTTGGCATGAGCCTTGGGGCGACGGTCAGCGTTTTCCTTACGGAACGCGGCCTTCTGCTTTTCACGAGTAGCCATTTCGTTTCACTCCTCTCTTCTTACTTGCGGCCGGAAGCCTTGTCACCCGCGTGACCCTTGAAGGTACGGGTGGGGGCGAACTCGCCCAGCTTGTGGCCGACCATGTCCTCGGTCACGTAGACCGGCACATGCTTGCGGCCGTCATGCACGGCGATGGTATGGCCGACGAAATCCGGGAAGATCGTGGAAGAGCGGGACCAGGTCTTCACAACGTTCTTCTTGTTGGCGTTGTTCATTTCAACGATGCGCTTCATCAGCGCGGCCTCAACATAGGGGCCCTTTTTAATAGAGCGGCTCATTTAGCTGCCTCCTTCCTGCAGGATACGCGCTTACTTCTTGCTGGCGCGCTTGACGATCATCTTGTTGGAGTACTTCTTGTGCTTGCGGGTCTTCAGGCCCAGAGCGGGCTTGCCCCACGGAGTCACAGGAGCAGGCATACCGACGGGGCTCTTGCCCTCGCCGCCGCCGTGGGGATGGTCGCAGGGGTTCATGACCACACCGCGGACGGTGGGACGGATGCCCATGTGACGCACACGGCCAGCCTTGCCCAGGCGCACATTCTCATGATCGGTGTTGCCCACAGTGCCGATGGTAGCCTTGGCGTTCAGGGGCAGCTTGCGCATCTCGCCGGAGGGCAGACGCACGGTCGCATAGCCATTTTCCTTCGCCATCAGCTGAGCGCTCATGCCGGCGGAACGAACCAGCTGGCCGCCGCGGCCGGGCTTGAGCTCCAGGTTGTGGATCAGGGTACCAACCGGGATGCAGGACATGGGCAGCGCGTTGCCGGGCTTGATGTCAGCAGTCTCGGAAGAGATGACGGTGTCGCCAACCTTCAGGCCCTGAGGAGCCAGGATGTAGCGCTTCTCGCCGTCAGCGTAGAACAGCAGAGCGATGAAGGCGCTGCGGTTGGGATCGTACTCGATAGCGGCAACCTTAGCGGGGATCTCCAGCTTGTTGCGCTTGAAGTCGATAATGCGGTACTTGATCTTGTTGCCGCCGCCCTGATGACGAACGGTGATCTTGCCCTGCTTGTTGCGGCCGGCGTTCTTCTTCAGAACCTCGACCAGGCTCTTCTCGGGAGCCTTCTTGGTAACTTCCTCGTAGGTCAGAACCGACATAAAGCGCCGGGCGGGCGAAGTCGGCTTGTAAAGACGAATAGCCATTTTCTTGTCCTCCCTTGCTTACTCGGCCATGCCTTCGAAGAACTTGATGGGCTTGGAGTCCTTCTTCAGCGTGACGTAGGCCTTCTTGACTTCGGGGGTGCGGCCAGCAGTGCGGCCCTGGCGCTTGATCTTGCCCATGGTGCGCAGGGTGTTGACCTTCTCGACCTTGACGCCGTCCTCAGCGAAGACAGCCTCAACGGCCTGCTTGATCTCGGTCTTGGTGGCGTGCACGTCGACCTCGA
>JAFOCY010000118.1 GCA_017380995.1 Oscillibacter sp.
ATCCAGTACGCCACCAAGGAAGATGAGCAGATGGAGAATCTGCGGAAAATGCTCATCGCCATGAGTAAGGATATCCGCGTGATCCTCATCAAAATCTCCGACCGTCTCCACAATATGCGGACCATGGAGTACCAGTCTCCGCCCAAGCAGAAGCAAAAGTCCATGGAGACCATGGAGATCTACGCCCCCATCGCCCACCGCCTGGGTATGCAGCGCATGAAGTGGGAGCTGGAGGACCTCTCCTTGAAATATATCCAGCCCGAGGCCTACAACGAGATCATCACCAAGACCGAGGCCCGCCGCCCGGAGTATGAAAAGTTCATGCACCGGATGCAGGTGCAGATGAGCGAGCGGCTGGACAAAATGGGCGTAGAGCACCTGATCTACGGCCGCATGAAGCACCCCTATTCCATTTACCGCAAGATGCTGGCCCAGAACCGGACCCTGGATGAGATCTTTGACCTGTTCGCCTTCCGCGTGATCGTGGAGAATGTGGGCGACTGCTATAACGTCCTGGGCGTGGTCCACGATCTCTATAACCCCATCCTGGGCCGATTCAAGGACTATATCGGAACTCCCAAGCCAAACGGCTACCAGTCTGTCCACACCACTGTCATGGGCCCGGACGGCATTCCCTTCGAGGTGCAGATCCGCACCCGGGAGATGCATGAGATCGCCGAGTACGGCGTTGCCGCCCACTGGAAGTATAAGCAAAACGGACAGGGCGGCGGCACCGAGGGCCGCTATGAGTGGGTTCGCCGGCTCCTGGAAAACCAGGAGGGCGCCGACGCGGAGGAGTATATCCACTCCCTGAAGATCGATATGTTCGGAGACAGCGTCTTCGTCTTCACCCCCAACGGCGACGTGCAGAACCTGCCCGCCGGCGCAACGCCCATCGACTTTGCATACGCCATCCATTCTGCCGTCGGCAACCGCATGGTGGGCGCGAAAGTCAATAACCGCATCGTCACCCTGGACCACCAGCTCCAAAACGGCGACGTGGTGGAGATCATGACCTCCAAAAACGCCAAGGGCCCCAGCCGGGACTGGATGAAGATCGCCCGGTCCAACGAGGCCCGCAGCAAGATCCGCCAGTGGTTCAAAAAGGAGAAGCGGGAGGAGAACATCGCCAACGGCCGTGCCAGCTTTGAAGCAGAGCTCAAGCACGTGGGCATCGCCATGAAGGATGTCACCGACCCGGAGATCCTGCCCACCCTTTTGAAGAAGGTGGGCTATTTCGCCCTGGATGAGATGTACGCCGCCATCGGCTACGGCGGTTTCAGCGCCCAGAAGGCGGTGAGCCGTATGCAGGGCGAGCTGCAGCGCATCGCCAAGATCCACCAGGCTGAGCGCCTGGCCGCCGAGGCTGCCGAGCATCACAAGGAGGAGGCGCCCCCGCCGCCCACCCGGAAGACCAAGAGCGAGCAGGGCATCGTGGTGGAAGGACTGGACAACTGTTTGGTGAAGTTCTCCAAGTGCTGTACCCCTGTTCCTGGCGATGAGATCATCGGCTTTATCACCCGGGGCTACGGTGTCAGCGTCCACCGGTGTGACTGCCCCAACGCCTCTGCCGATAAGCGCAGCGCGCCGGACCAGTCCGGTCGCTGGATCAAGGTCTCCTGGGGCTCCACCACCAACGACAGCTACCCCACCGTCCTGGAAGTGGTGTGCAAGGACCGCCACAACCTGCTGATGGATATTTCCACCGCCCTCTCCCAGACCAACAGCTTTGTTCTGGGCATCAATTCCCGGTCCACGGAGGATGAATTCGCCATCTTCCGCATTGAGGTGCGCATGAAGGATAACCGCCAGCTCACCATGCTCATGAATAAGCTTCACCAGATCTCCGGCGTGCTGAAAGTTACCCGCCCGGCGGGATAAAGACGTAAAAGGGGAGCGCATCCGAGTTCCCTGTTTGAAAGGAATTTCCAAATGAAAGCAGTCGTTACCCGCGTGAAAAACGCTTCCGTTACCATTGAGGGCCGTGTCAACGGCCAGATCGGCACAGGCTTTTTGGTGCTGCTGGGCGTTGGCCCCAACGACACCGAGGAAACGGCCGTGAAGCTCTCGGATAAAATCTGCAACCTCCGGGTCTTTGAGGACGAAAACGGTAAGATGAACCGCAGCCTGGAGCAGGTGGGCGGGAGCCTTTTGGTGGTTTCCCAGTTCACCCTCTATGCCGATACCTCCTCCCGCCGTCCCGGCTTTTCCGGGGCCGCAAAGCCGGACCTGGCCATTCCCTTGTATGAGAAATTTATGGCCCACTGCCGGGAGCGGGGCTTCGCCGTGGAGCACGGCGAGTTTGGCGCGGATATGCAGGTGGAAAGCTGCAACGACGGCCCTGTGACCATTCTCTTTGATACGGAGGTGCATGGATGAAGCTTCATGTTCTGCCCGTTGGCCCCATCCAGGCCAACTGCTACATCCTGTGCGATGAACAGGAAAAAAAGTGCGCCGTTATCGATCCCGGCGGCGAGGGAGCCAAAGTAGCCCGGGCCGTAAAGGGGACGGACTGCGAAGCGGTGGCCATTTTCCTCACTCACGGCCACTATGACCACACCGGCGGCGTTGAGGAGCTGCAGGAGCTGTGGCCTGAGGTCCCCGTTTATATCAACAAGCGGGACCAGCACGAAGACTCCCGTTTCTGGCAGCTGTGCCCGCCTTTGAAGGGCACCAAAAGCTATGACGAGGGAGACTGCCTGGAAGTGGGTTCCCTCAAAGTGGAGGTCCTGGCCACCCCCGGCCACAGCGGCGGCTCTGTGACCCTCAAGTGCGAAAACTGCCTCTTTACCGGGGACACTCTCTTTGCAGGCTCCTGTGGCCGCACGGATTTCCCTGACGGCTCTATGACCACCATCCTGGCCTCTCTCAAGCGCCTTGGGGAACTGGAGGGGGACTGGAATGTCTTCCCCGGCCATATGGAAAACTCCACCCTGGAGCGGGAGCGGCGCTATAATCCCTATCTGCGTCAGGCTATGGGGAGCAAGGGGTATTTTGGATGAAACTGAAACTGATCGGACATGACGAGCGCTACACCGTGGAGCAGAGCCTGATGAACCTCCTCCCCGGTGAGCTGCCCGTTTACGAAGAAATATTGCCGGAGGATGACACCTGGGGCGTTATTTCCATGACGGGAGATGAGCAGTGCCGGGTGGAGGCGGAGCTTTGCCTGAAGGGCAAAGCCGCCAAAGCGGTGATGACCCAGCCCCTTTCCGGCAGCGACTATGCAAAAGAAGGCCAGCGGCGGCATATTCTGGCCCGTGCCTTCTACAAGGCGGCCTGCGAGCTTACCGGCCAGCAGCCCCCCTGGGGAATGCTCACCGGTGTGCGGCCGGATAAGCTGGTGACCCGGGCCCTGGCCGAGGGGAAAACCGCCCAGGAGGCCCGCGCCCTTTTGGAGCGGGACTATTTTGTGACACCCGAGCGTGCCGCCCTGGCCCTGGAGACCGGCTCCATGGCCCTCACTGCCGCGAGAAAACTGGAGCAGAAGGATATCGCCATCTACATCGGCATCCCCTTCTGCCCCACTCGCTGCGCCTACTGCTCCTTTGTGAGCCACAGTGTGGAGCGCAGCTTCTCCCTGGTGCCGCCCTATGTGGACTCCCTGATCGCAGAGATCCGTGCAGGCGGGGAGATGGTGCGCCGGCAGGGCCTCCGGGTCCGTGCCTTTTACATGGGCGGCGGTACCCCCACCACCCTCACCGCCCAGCAGATGGACCGCGTCCTCACCGCCTTTGAGGAGAGCTTTGACCTGGCGGACTGCGAGGAGATCACCGTGGAGGCCGGACGGCCCGATACCATCACGGAAGACAAAATGGCCGTTCTCAAGGTCCACGGCGTCACCCGTGTCAGCGTGAACCCCCAGACCATGGAGGACCATGTCCTCAAGGCCATCGGCCGCCGCCACAGCGCGGGGGACATTGACGCCGCCATGGAGCTGGTGGGGAAATTTGGCTTCCCCCATGTGAATATGGACCTCATCGCAGGCCTTCCCGAGGATACCCCCGAGGGCTTTGCCCGCTCTTTGGAGCGGTGCCTGGCCTTT
The DNA here is from genome assembly GCA_017380995.1 of Oscillibacter sp. Classification (GTDB taxonomy): domain Bacteria; phylum Bacillota; class Clostridia; order Oscillospirales; family Oscillospiraceae; genus Oscillibacter. Next base: position 4,046 of record JAFOCY010000118.1, read on the forward strand.
GGAACCGATAATGTGACCGTTCACACCCTGGCGCTGAAGAAGGGCAGCCGCATCCTCACGGAGGGACTCTCCATCCCCGGCGCGGAGGAGGTCGCCGCCATGCTGGAGATGGCCGATCCCGCCCTGCGCAAGGCCGGGCACCTGCCCTATTACCTCTACCGCCAGAAGTATATGTCCGGCAGCTTTGAGAATATCGGCTGGTGCAAGCCGGGAAGCGAGTGCTGGTATAATATCTACATCATGTCGGAGCTTTGCTCCATCCTCTCCTTCGGTGCTGGCGGCTCCACCAAGATGGTGGGTCCGGACGGAGAGATCCAGCGTTCCTTTAATCCCAAGTATCCCAAGGAGTACACGGAACGGCCCGAAAAGTGGCAGGCCAATCAGGCCCAGTTCGCCGCCTTTTATAAGGAGTAACTATCGCTGCCTTTTTGGCAGGCTTACAGAAAGGAGCAGATCGTATGCCATACCAGCTCAGTCAGATCGTGGACGCCATCCGCTCGGACCCCAGGGGCTTCGCCCAGGAGTGCGATGCCGGTTTTCATGAGAAAGTTGTCTCCGCGGCTGCTCAAATGGCGGACCACCGGGACAAGTCCCATATCATTCTGCTCTCCGGTCCCTCCGGCTCCGGAAAGACCACCACTGCCATGAAGATCGAGGAACGGCTGGACAATACGGGCGTGGAGACCCATACCGTCTCCATGGATAACTACTTCAAGACCATCGACCCCGAGACCGCGCCCCGGAACCGGGAGGGGGATATCGATTATGAGTCTCCTTTCTGTCTGGATGTGGACCTTTTGAACCGCCACTTTGGGATGCTGGACCGGGGAGAGACCATCCACATCCCCAAGTATGAGTTTGCCCGCCAGATGCGCTCCGATATCCTCTCCCAGCCCATGACCCTGGGGAAGGACGAAATGGCTATCTTTGAGGGCATCCACGCCCTGAACGATATTATCGTGGGCAAAAACCCCAACGCCTTCAAGCTCTATATCGCCGCCGGCAGTGACCTGGTGGACGATATGGGCAATGTGATCTTCCCCAAGTCCTGGCTGCGGCTTTGCCGCCGCATCGTCCGGGACTATAAGTTCCGCGGCAGCGACGCCGCCTTTACCCTGAAGCTCTGGGCCAATGTCCGCCGGGGCGAAAAGCTCTACATCTCCCCCTATAAGGAGAACGCGGATCTGATGTTCGACTCCTCTTTGGCCTTTGAATATGCGGTCCTCAAGCCCTATGTAGTTCCGCTGCTGGAGATCATTCCCAAGGGCAAGTACCCCTTTGTGGATGAAATGCTGGAAAACTATAAGCGGATCCCCGAGATGGACGACAGCGTTGTGGCGGAAAACTCCCTGAGCCGGGAGTTCATCGGCGGCAGCAGCTATGCCTCTCACTGACATCCCATCAACGAAGGAGAAGACTATGAACGATAAGATCTACGAACTGCTGGATATCGTCTGCAGGAACGCGGCAAATGCCAAGGAGGTGGCCAGCGAGGCGGCCCAGACCGTAAAGGCAAATGCCGCCAACGCCGCCTACGCGGCGGGCCAGGTGTCCACGGAGCTGCTGGCCACCGCCAAGGTCCGCATGAAGATCGTGGAGTTGGAGTCCCAGGTGAATACCGCCCTGCGGGACCTGGGCAAGATGCTCTACGCCACCCATACCGGAACCCCCACGGAGTCCGAGGTGATGATCGAAAAGCTTACGGAGATCGACAGACTCAACGAAGAGCTGGAGATCCTCAAGGGCGGCATCGCCAAGGAGCCTGTTGTTCCCACCTGTTCCACCTGCTGCGCCCAGGTGCAGGAGGGAGATGAATTCTGCCGGGAATGCGGAGGGAAGCTGTAATGCAGTTTTATAAGTTTGAACAGTATAACGAGAGCGCCCTGGCTCTCAAGGGCAGACTCAAGGGCTTCCGGCCCGAGATCCTGCTGATCCTGGGCTCCGGCCTGGGCTTTTTGGGAGACGAGGTGGAAGACCCCATCGTGGTGCCCTATTCTGAGGTTCCCCACATGAAGTATTCCACCGCCCCGGGACACAAGGGCCAGTTCGTCTTTGGCAAGCTGGGCGGGAGGAACGTTGCCGTGATGCAGGGCCGCCTCCACACCTATGAGGGCTGGGATTTTGACGATGTCAGCTATCCCGTCCGTGTGCTGCGTCTTCTGGGCGCCCAGACGCTGCTTGTGACCAACGCCGCCGGTGCGGTGAATATGGATTTCTCTGCCGGCGATATCATGATGATCACCGACCATATCAAGCTCTTTGGCGTCAGCCCCCTGTGCGGCCCCAACGTGGAGGAGTTTGGCCCCCGCTTCCCCGATGTGAGCCATGTCTATACGCCCCGGCTCCAGGCTGTGGCCCGCAAGGCGGCCCAGGCTCTGGACATGACGCTGCGGGAGGGCGTTTATATGTACTTCCCCGGCCCCCAGTTTGAGACCCCTGCTGAGGTCCGCATGGCCCGCATCCTGGGCGCCGACGCCTGTGGTATGTCCACTGTGCCGGAGGCCGTTGTGGCGGCTCACTGCTCCATGCAGGTCCTGGGCCTCACCCTTTGCACCAATATGTGCGCCGGCATCCTGGACCAGCCCCTTTCCGGGGAGGAGGTCATGGAGATCGCCGCCCTTTCTTCCAAGAAGTTCTCCGCCCTGGTGCGTAAGTGCCTGGAGAGCATGGAATAAGACACGCGTAGGGGCGCACGTTGTGCGCCCGTTCGCATGAAAGGGACTTCCCTGCATACAGTATTAGCATCTTAAAAAATCGAGGTATCGTCATGTCCGAGCAAGCAAAAAAACAATCTTTCCTGGGCGGCGCGGCCGTTCTGGCCTCTGCCGTGGCTGTGGTCAAGCTCATCGGCGCTTTTTATAAGCTGCCGCTGAACAACATCCTGGGGGATGTGGGCAAGACCTACTTCAATACCGCCTATGAGATCTACTCCGTGCTGCTGACCCTCTCCACCGCGGGCCTTCCCCTGGCCATCTCCAAGCTTACCAGCCAGGCCCAGGCCCAGGGACGGGAAAACGAGAAACGGAAGATCCTCCGGGTGGCGCTGGTGCTGTTCTTTGTCATCGGCGCGGTGGGCTCGCTGTTCATGTTCACCTGCGCGGAGGACCTGGCCCGGTTCCAGAACAACCAAAGCGCTTTCCTCTCCATCCGGGCGCTGAGTCCGGCGGTCTTTTGTGTGTGTCTTCTGGCCTGCATCCGGGGTTATACCCAGGGCCAGGGAAATATGACGCCCACGGCGGCCTCTCAGGTGCTGGAGGCCCTTTGTAAGCTGGGACTTGGCCTGCCGCTGGCATGGTATTTGCTGTACATCGGCAGGGGACTGGAGAGCGGCGCCGCAGGCGCCATCTTCGGCGTGACGGTGGGCACGGTGGTGTCGCTGGCCTTTTTGGCGGTGTACCTTCTGCGCCACCGCTCCACAGTCAGAAGCCTGGATGTGCCCTCTGGCTCCAAAGACCTGGTGAAGGCCATTTTGGCCATCGGCATTCCCATCACCATCAGCGGCTCGGCCATGAGCATTATCACCGTGGTGGATACCAAGATCATCCTGGGTCAGCTCCAGATGGGCCTGGGATTGACGGAGGAAGCCGCCGCGGCGCTGAAGGGCCAGTATTCCTGGGCCATGGACATGGTGAACATGGTGGCCTCCTTTGTCTACCCCGTTACCACCAGCCTCATTCCTGCCGCCGCAGCCCTTCTCACCCGGAAGGACTATGCCGGCGCGGACCGCACCATCTCCACCGGCTTCCGGCTCCTTGCCCTGCTGGCCCTGCCGGCGGGCGTGGGATTGAGTGTCCTCTCCACCCCCATCATGCGCCTGGTGCTGCCCGCCCAGCGGGAGGCTGCCTGGTACGCAGGGCCCCACCTGCAGGTGCTGGGCATCGCCTGCATCTTCATCTGCATCATGATCCTCACCAACGCAGTGCTGCAGACCTACGGCAAGGAAAAGCTGCCCATTTTCACCGTGATCATCGGCGGCATTGTCAAAGTGGTGATGAACTATTTCCTGGTGGGAAACCCGGAGATCAACATCCACGGCGCCAAGTACTCTACCCTGGCCTGCTATATGGTCATTGCCGGACTGAACCTGTTCTTCGTGTGGAAGTATTCTCCCCAGAAGCCCAGATACCTCTCCATCTTCGCAAAGCCCCTTCTGGCCTCCGTGGCCATGGGATTTTGCGCCAAGGCCGTCTACGGCCTGGCGGGCGGGGTGCTCCATGCCTCCACCAGCTTCGGCGGAAACGCCGTGGCGACTCTCGTTGCCATCATGGCGGCGGTGGTGGTGTACGGTGTGCTGGTCATCGTGCTGCGGATCTTACGGGCGGAAGACGTTGCATCCATCCCCCATGGCAAAAAAATTGCAAAGCTCCTTCATCTGAAGTAAAAAATAAAAACAAATGTGGCCCATTGGGCTGGAATAATCTTGCAAAGGCAGGCAATGTATGGTAGATTTTCAATGTAAAAGCCGCTATGACTGGGAGGATCTGGTAGAGATCATCCGCATTTTGCGCGCTCCCGGCGGCTGTCCCTGGGACGGTGAGCAGACCCACCTGTCCATCCGCCGGTGCTTCCTGGAAGAAACCTATGAGGTGCTGGACGCCCTGGACCGGGACGATCCCCGTGATATGTGCGAGGAACTGGGCGATGTTTTGATGCAGGTGGTGTTCCACGCCCAGATCGAGCGGGAACGGGGCCGCTTTGATGTAAACGACGTCATTGACGGCGTTGCCCAAAAGATGGTTTTCCGCCATCCCCATGTCTTTGCCAACACCAAGGCGGACACCAGCGACGAGGTCCTGGTAAACTGGGAGATCCTTAAGCGCCAGGAGAAGGGTCAAAAGTCCACGGCGGACGCCATTGAATCCGTGCCCCACACCCTGCCCTCCCTCTGGCGGGCGGAAAAGCTTCAGAGCAAGACCGCAAAGGTGGGCTTCACCTATACCGAGACGGTGGATGCCCTGAAAAAGCTGGAAGAAGAGGTCCGGGAACTGAGAGAGGCCCTGGAGTCCGGCAGGAGCGCCGATGCGCCCCACGGCGTGAAGGAAGAAGTGGGGGACGTCTTGTTCATGGCCTGTAATGTAGCCCGGATGGAGGGCGTGGAGGCCGAGGAGGCACTCCACTGCGCCTGCGATAAATTCAACAGCCGCTTCCGCGCGGTGGAGCAGAGCGCGGGCAAGCCCCTGGACGAATGCTCCAAGGAGGAGCTTTTGGCCCTGTGGCGCAAGGCAAAAGAGAATCTTGACGCGAAAAGCGTTTGAGAATAGAGTTTACAAAAGTTTATTGGAGGAAATAGAGTATGAATAAGGCAGAACTGATCAATGCCGCCGCCCTGAAGGCCGACGTTTCCAAGAAGGACGCAGAGGCTGTCATCACCGCCGCCCTGGACGCCATCACCGAGGCTCTGGCCGAGAGCGAGAAGGTGCAGCTGGTGGGCTTTGGCTCCTTTGAGGTGAAGAAGCGCGCCGCCCGTCTGGGCCGTAACCCCAAGACCAAGGAGGCCATCGAGATCCCCGCTTCCGTGGTGCCTACTTTCAAGGCCGGCAAGGCTCTGAAGGACGCTGTCTCTAAGTAAAAGACTTTAAAGAGGGGGCAGGCCCCCTCTTTAGATTACCCCCACCAGTGACGTCGGTCACTGGTGAACGCACCCAAGGTGCTTGGGTCAATGTATTTTCGCCAGGTACACGCCCTGGCGAAAATGATTATGATTTTTTTGCTGCTGCGCGGCGAAATCGGAAGGGGGACTGTGGTCCCCCTTTTGAATTACCCCCTAAGGAGGATCACTCATGCGTTTGGATAAGTATTTGAAGGTTTCCCGTCTCATTAAGCGGCGGACTGTAGCAAACGAGGCCTGCGACAATGGCCTGATCAGCGTCAACGGAAAGCCCCAGCGGGCGTCCTACGATGTGAAGGTGGGGGATAAAATTACCCTGCGCTTTGGTCTGCGGGAGCTGACGGTGGAAGTGGTCAGCGTCCAGGAGACGGTGCGTCAGGCGGATGCCGCCACCCTTTACCGGGAGGTCAAGTGAATCACGGCGGGCGGCTATCGGCCGCCCGCCTGGTCTATCCTGGGCGCTTGGCGCATATCCTCTCCACTGAGGAGGGGACGAACATGATGAAGGATATGAATGTAATGCCGGTCCACCGCCTGGAGCTTACCGGCCGGGAGCACCTGCTGATCTCCGGGGTGGAGGATGTGGAGCGCTTTGACGAGACAGGGATCGTCATGTCCACCTCCGCGGGGATGCTGGTGGTGACAGGGGAGAACCTCCACATCGGCAAGCTTTCCCTGGATGGAGGGGAGCTTCATGTGGACGGGCGAATCGACGCGGTGACCTACGAGGAGGAAACCGCCTCCCGCGGCGGCTTCTTCAGCCGCCTTTTTGGCTGATATGGCCGAGGGGCGGCTGTTTCTTCAGTCCATCCTGCTGGGGGCCGCCGGCGCGGTGGGCTATGATCTTCTGCGCCCCTTCCGCATCCGCTTTCGCCGCATCGCCGCGGTTTTGGATGTGCTGTTCGCCCTGGGGGTGGGAACAGCGGCCTTCGCCTTTTTGCTGCGGCGGGCGGAAGGGGAACTACGGTGGTTTTTGGTAGTGGGAGCCGCCGGGGGCGCGGCGGTGTACGG
>JAFOCY010000016.1 GCA_017380995.1 Oscillibacter sp.
CGACTATCATGCCTCCCGGGTGCTGCCGGGGTTTGAGCCGGACAGCAAGATCCGGATGCTCCAGCAGCTCAAGGACGATGTGGAGATCGTCATTGCCATCACTGCGTCTGACATTGAAAAGAGCAAGATCCGCGGCGATCTTGGCATCACCTATGAAGATGATGTTCTGCGCCTGATCGACATTTTCCGCGGCATGGACCTGTATGTAGGCAGCGTCGTGGTCACCCGTTATACGGGACAGGCCGGAGCGGACGCTTTTATCCAGCGCCTTACCGCCCTTGGGATTCAGTGCTACCGCCATTATCCCATTGCCGGGTATCCTTCCAATGTGCCTTATGTGGTCAGCGACGAGGGCCTTGGCAAGAATGACTATATTGAGACCAGCCGTCCCCTGGTGGTGGTCACAGCGCCCGGGCCCGGCAGCGGTAAGATGGCGACCTGCCTTTCCCAGCTCTATCATGATTATAAGCGGGGAGTGACCTCCGGTTACGCCAAGTTTGAGACCTTCCCCATCTGGAACCTGCCCCTCAAGCATCCTGTGAACCTTGCCTATGAGGCCGCCACCGCTGACCTCAACGATGTGAATATGATCGACCCCTTCCACCTGGAGGCTTACGGCGATATCGCTGTGAACTATAACCGGGATGTGGAGGTATTCCCTGTCCTCAGTGCGATTTTTGAGAAAATCCAGGGGGAGTGTCCCTACCAGTCCCCCACGGATATGGGCGTAAATATGGCGGGCAGCTGCATCGTGGATGACGATGCCTGCTGTACTGCGTCCCGCCAGGAGATTTTGCGGCGGTATTATACCGCCTGTGTGGAGCGGCTGCAGGGCAAGGCAACGGACGAGCCCGTTGAAAAGTTGGAACTGCTGATGAAGCAGGCTAAGGTCAGCAGGGATATCCGGCCTGCCATTGATGCTGCCAACGAGAAGGCGGCGGCCACCGGAGCCCCTGCCAGCGCTATGGTGCTTCATGACGGACGGGTCATCACCGGACGGACCTCCGATACCCTGGGCGCTGCCAGCGCCATGCTCCTCAACGCCCTCAAGGCGCTGGGCGGGATCGGCGACCGGTTTGAGCTGATTTCTCAGCAGGTACTGGAACCTGTGTGCCGGCTCAAAACGGAGTATCTGGGGCATAAGAATCCCCGTCTCCATACCGATGAGGTCCTGATGGCCCTGACCATCTCCGCTCTGACCAATCCCATGGCGGAGCACGCCCAGCAGCAGCTGCCCAAGCTCAAGGGCTGTGATGCCCACTGCACCGTCATCCTCAGTGATGTGGACGCCAAGCTCCTCAAGCGCCTTGGTATCAATGTCAGCTGTGAGCCCCAGTACGAGACCAAAAAGCTCTACCACAAATAAATCGTCGGGCGTGCTGCAGGACCGGTCTTGCAGCACGCTTTTTTCTGAAAGGAAGTCATCGTATGGATCAGATCGTCAGCCTCCTTGCCCAGGAACTGGACAAGGACCCCAAACACATTGAAAATGTCATTACCCTCCTGGACGAGGGCAACACCATTCCCTTTATCGCCCGCTACCGCAAGGAGCTCCACGGCGCTATGGACGATACCTCTCTGCGCACGCTGGAAGAGCGCCTTGCCTATCTGCGGGGCCTTCAGGAGCGCCGGGAGGCGGTGAAGAAGTCCATTGCTGACCAGGGCAAGCTCACGGAGGAACTTGCCGCCGCCATCGACGCGGCGAAGACGTTGGCGGAAGTGGAGGACCTCTACCGTCCCTACAAGCAAAAGCGCCGCACCCGGGCCACCGTTGCCCGAGAGAAGGGACTGGCTCCGCTGGCAGAGCTTTTGCTGGCGCAGGCGCCAGACTGTCCTGCGCCTGAGGAGGCCGCAGCTTCTTATGTGGACGCCGAAAAGGGGGTGGAGACCGTTGAGGAGGCCCTTGCCGGGGCATCTGACATCATCGCTGAGACCATCAGTGATGACGCTGCCATTCGCGGTAAGCTCCGGGAGCTGATGGCGAAAAACGGCGTGCTCCGGTCCGTTGCCGCTGTGGAGGAAGACACCGTTTACCGTCTGTACTATGATTTTACCCAGTCCATTGCCAAAATGCAGGGACACCAGACCCTGGCCGTCAACCGGGGCGAGCGGGAGGAGAAGCTGAAGGTCTCCATCGAGCTGGACCGGGAGCTTGCTTTGAGGACGCTGCGCCGGGCTGTGGTGATCCCCGGAAGTCGCTGTATGGAGTTCATCAAGGCCGCTGCCGAGGATGCCTATGACCGCCTGATCTTCCCCTCCTTGGAGCGGGAGGCCCGGGCGGAGCTGACCGAAACGGCGGCGGAAGGCGCCATCGGCCAGTTTGCCTTGAACCTGCGTCCCCTTTTGATGCAGCCTCCTGTCAAGGGCAAGGTCACTATGGGCCTGGACCCCGGATACCGCATGGGCTGTAAGGTGGCGGTGGTGGATGAGACCGGCAAGGTGCTCTCTACCACCGTGGTCTATCCCACCTATGGTGAGCGGCAGAAGCAGGACGCCATTAAAGTGCTCACTAAAATGGTTGAAAAGGACAATATAGAACACATCGCCATTGGAAATGGCACTGCCAGCCGGGAGACGGAGCAGATGACCGTGGAGCTGATCCGGGCGCTTTCCGCCAAGGGAAGAAAGGTCAGCTACATGATCGTCTCCGAGGCGGGAGCCTCTGTGTACTCGGCCTCCAAGCTGGCAGCGGAGGAATTTCCCCAGTTTGATGTGAATCTCCGTTCCGCTGTCTCCATTGCCCGCCGCCTCCAGGACCCTCTGGCGGAGCTGGTGAAAATTGACCCCAAGGCGATTGGTGTAGGCCAGTACCAGCATGACTGCCCGCAAAAGCGGCTGGATGAGGCCCTCTCCGGTGTGGTGGAGGACTGTGTCAACGCCGTGGGCGTGGATGTGAACACTGCCTCTGCATCCCTTCTTCAGCGTGTTGCAGGATTGAACGCCACCACCGCCAAAAACGTGGTGGCCTACCGGGAGGAAAACGGCGCCTTTACCACCCGCAAACAGATCCTGAAAGTTCCGAAACTTGGTCCCAAGGCCTTCCAGCAGTGCGCAGGCTTCCTCCGGGTACCGGAGAGCAAAAGCGTGCTGGATACCACGGCTGTCCACCCGGAGAGCTATGCTGCGGCAGAAAAGCTGCTGTCTCTCACCGGCTATACCCTGGCCGACGTAAAGGCAGGCAATCTTGCGGACCTCCCCAAGCGCCTGGCTGCCTATGGCGAGGAGAAGGCCGCCGCGCAGTGCGGTGTGGGTGTGCCTACGCTGAAGGATGTGGTAAGTGAGCTGATGAAGCCCGGCCGGGATATTCGCGATGAACTGCCCAAGCCCATCCTCCGGACAGATGTGCTGGAGATGAAGGACTTAAAGCCCGGCATGCAGCTTACCGGCACAGTGCGAAACGTCATCGACTTTGGCGTGTTCGTGGATATCGGCGTCCATCAGGATGGCCTGGTCCATATCTCCCAGGTGGCAGACAAGTTCTTGAAGCATCCTTCCGAGGCTGTGAAGGTGGGGGATGTTGTAAAGGTCGTGGTCCTGGATGTGGACGAGAAGAAAAAGCGTATCAGCCTCTCTATGAGACAGGCGAAATGATAAAAAGAAGGAACGGTCATTGGACTGTTCCTTCTTTTTATCACCAATACCAGATATATTCCGGGTGCCACACCAGCATATAAGCAGCGGCGTACAGGCATACTGCGGTGCAGACCAGGACACAGCAGAGGATCATGCCCACCCAGTCGTACTTCACCTTGCCGCCGCCCCGGGCAGCCACCAGGGTCTCCAGCCCTAAGCTGATGAGGATCACCGGGGAGACCTGGAGAACCAGCTCCATCTCCAGGGCGGGAAAGAGCATACTCAGGAGCATACAGACGCCCGCTGTCACCAACGTGAGTCCCATGGTCAGCGTGCCTACCCGGCGGGCAGGGCGGTCATTCATCTCCATGCTCGGCCTCCTCTTTTTCCACCGCAGGAGGCTCCTCCGTGAGTGGCGCAGACACCGGGGGGACGAACACCGGGATCTCCTCGGCAGAATCCGCTTTCCTGGGACCCCGGATGAACCACACACCCAATGCGATGATGCCGAAGGTTACCACCAGCCGGGGAACATCGTACACCAATAGCTCGTAAAGCCAGTTGAGATACTCAAACTGCCACAAAAAGGAGGCCAGGCGCTGGATGATGCGCTCATAGAGCATATACAAGCCCAGGGCCACCAGGATCCAGCCCAGCAGGGAGTGGCGCTCCCGGCAGAGGGCGTTGATTTTTTCGCTGTCCACATCGGAAAGACCGAAGAGAAATTCATCCTCTCCCGCAGTGCCGTTTTCCAGGTGGGTACGAAGATTGTAACTGTCAAAGTAGGTGTAGAGCCAGATGGGGAACAGCATGAACAGCAGGATATCCAGACCAAAGAAAAAGACCACTGTCAGCCATCCCCAGAACACCAACATCAAACTCGATCCCCGCTTCATGTATCCCTGGTACATCTGTCCGCAGCCGGGGATGCAGCTGCATAGGAACAGGAAAAGTCCGCGCTTATGCTGTTTCATTTTGATTTACCTCCAATATCGGGCAGTTCCAGCCCGTCCAAAAATTCGTTTACGCCTGATAGCAGGTTGCCAAGGGTTTCCTCCACTCGCTCCGTAAGGCCCGGTCCTTCTACCAGGGTGCGCTGGGGCAGGGGGATGTCCGCCCATACCAGGGTCAATGCCAGGGCCATGGCGGCAGCTGCCGTAGCGTACCGGGAAGTGAGAATGCGCACTGTCCGTTCCCGGATCTTCCGCCAGATGGTATGCCGGCAGCTTACCTCCGGCGTTAGGAGCAGGTTTCCTGCCAGGGCATCGGTGTAGCGCTGGAGACAAAAATCGCAGTAACTCAGATGTTCCGCAAGCTCCAGGCGGGTAAGCGCATCCAATTCTTCACCGCTGACCAGAGCGGCAATGGCCTGATCTCGCAGGTGTCCGTTTTGGTCAAACATGGCCTGACCTCCTTTCCAGATATGCACGCAAAAGCTTTTTCCCACGGTTTAGCTGGGTGTACACGGTTTTTACCGGCCGTCCCAGTTCCACGGCTGCTTCTTCCACGGAGCGTTCTTCCAGCAAGCACAGCCGCAATACCGGACCGTAAGGTTCCGGGAATGTCCGGATAGCCTCTGCCGCGTCCGCTGCCCGAAGCTTTTCCAGGGCCACCGTCTCTGCCGGTGGGGAGAGTCCCGGAGGCATTTCCTCATCTCCGGCCAGGTCCACCCGCCGGTTCCAGGCGCTTTGCAGGTGGTCCTTGCACTTGTTGGAAGCAATGCGCCCCAGCCATTGGCGCTCATATCCTTTGGGACAGGTATCCATGTGGAGCCAGGCGGAGAGGAAGGTGTCCTGGGTGAGGTCCTGAGCGGTATGAGGCTCCCTTGTAAACTGAAAGCAGATGGTATATACCAGCCGTTCATACTGTTCTGCAAAGGCTGTAAATTCGCTTTTTGTCAGTGACACCACCTCCCTTCGTTGTTGTCGACACTTATATTACGGCAGGCGGCAGGAAATTTCTTCAGAAAAATGAGAACTTTTTTGATGGCGCGGAGTTAGCCTTTTTCGGAAAAAGGCGGGAATTTTGTGGTTTCTCTTGTCAGGACCGCTTGGAGCGTGTTAAGATAAAAAAAACACAACGGAGGTACATTTATGGCCCGCATCAGCAAAGAAAACTACTATCTGGATATTGCCGAGACCGTTTTGGAGCGGGCTACCTGCCTGCGCCGGGTGTACGGCGCCATCATCGTGAAAAATGACGAGATCATCTCCACCGGCTATAACGGCGCACCCCGCGGCCGCGCCAACTGCGTGGATATGGGCTACTGCACCCGGGAACTGATGAAGATCCCCCGGGGCGAGCGCTATGAGCTTTGCCGCTCCATTCACGCGGAGGCCAATGCCATCATTTCCGCCAGCCGCAGAGATATGGTGGGCGGCACCATCTATCTTGTGGGCCGGGATGCCCGCACCGGAGAGCTTCTGGGGGATGCCACTTCCTGCATGATGTGCCGCCGCATGGTCATCAATGCGGGACTGGATAAGGTGGTCATTCGCCGCAGCAAGACGGAATTTGAAGTAGTGGATGTGCAGGAGTGGGTGAATGAGGATGACCTCCAGATTCCTGCCTTTGATGCTGACGCGATTTTGAATAAAATGTGAGCCCCCTCCCTTTATGCTGAAAAATAAAATAGAGAAGGAGACTACATCCATATGGAACAGATCAAGGACCAGCAGACGATGCTGCAGGAGGCCCTGAATTTCGGCAAGCCTTATGTCCGCTATGGAAAGCCTGCCGGCTATATCCCCGAACTTGCCAAGATCGATCCCAACCGCCTGGGCGTAGCCCTGTGCAATCTGGATGGCACCATGGTCACTGCCGGTGAGGTAGATACCTATTTCACCATGCAGTCCATTTCCAAGGTCATGAGCCTGATCCTGGCCATTGCCCAGAACGGTTATGAATATGTGTTTACCAAGGTGGGCATGGAGCCTACCGGCGACGCCTTCAACTCCATGGTCCGTCTGGACCAGTTGACGGACAATAAGCCCTTCAACCCCATGATCAATGCCGGAGCCATCGCCGTTGCAAGCTGTATCCGCGGAGCCAATTTGGCGGAGCGGCAGCAGGCCTGCGTGGAATTTGCCCGCACCCTGACCGGCAACCCTGAGGTGGATATCGATTTTTCCGTGTTCGCCTCTGAAAAGGCTACCGGTTACCGCAACCGTGCCATGATCAACCTCATGAAGTCCAACGGTATTATTGACGGCGAGCCGGAGGAACATTTGGACCTGTACTTTTCCATCTGCTCCATCTCCTGCACCTGCAAGGATCTGGCTTACTTTGGCGCAGTGCTGGCCAATAACGGTGTGGATCCCCGCAGCGGCAAGGAACTGATCCCCCTGCGGGTGGTGAAGCTGGCCCGGTCCCTGATGGTCACTTGCGGTATGTACGATTACTCCGGTGAGTTTGCGGCTACCGTGGGTATGCCCTCCAAGTCCGGCGTTGGCGGCGGTATCTTGTCCGCGCCCATCGGTAAGTGCGGTATCGGCGTCTACGGCCCTGCACTGGACGTCAAGGGAAACAGTGTGGGCGGATTGAAGATCCTGGAGTATCTGGCCAACGAGATGCAGCTGCACATGTTCTGAACAACCTTTTCAAAATCCCTCCGCCAGCGGCGGAGGGATTTTTTGTTATCGAATTTTCGATAACTGGAAAACGGAAAAAGTGATTGCAAAGAGGCGGGAATTCTGTATAATGAAAAAAGCAATATTTTGGGAGGCTAAAGCGATGAAACGTGAAAATTTTCAGTCCAGACTGGGCTTCATATTGGTGAGCGCCGGATGCGCCATTGGCATTGGCAACGTCTGGAAATTTCCTTATGTGACCGGTGTCAACGGCGGCGGTGTGTTCGTCCTGTTCTATCTGTTGTTCCTGGCAATTATGGGCGTCCCTGTCCTGACAATGGAGCTGGCAGTAGGCCGCGCCAGCCGCAAGAGTGCCGTTCAGGGCTATGAGGCCCTGGAACCCAAGGGCAGCAAGTGGCACATCCACGGCTGGTTCTGCATCATTGGCTGCTATCTTTTGATGATGTATTATACCACCGTGGCCGGATGGATGCTGGGTTACTTCTATAAGTTCCTCACCGGAACCTTCTCCGGTATGGAGGCTGGCGCGGTGGACAGTGTGTTTGGCGCCATGCTGGGCAGCCCCGGTGAGATGACCACTTTCATGGCCATTATTGTTCTTGCCGGTTTCCTGGTGTGCAGCTTCGGCCTGCAAAAGGGATTGGAGCGCATCTCCAAGTACATGATGCTGGCTCTGCTTGGATTGATCGTGGTGCTGGCTGTCCACAGCTGCACGCTGCCCGGGGCGATCGAGGGCGTCAAGTTCTATCTGCTGCCGGATTTTGACCGTGCCGCCGAGGCAGGTCTTGGCAACGTTATCACCGCAGCTATGAACCAGTCCTTCTTTACCTTGTCTCTGGGCATTGCGGCTATGGAAATCTTTGGCAGCTACATGACCAAGGACAATACCCTCACCGGCGAGGCTGTGCGGATCTGCTGCCTGGATACCTTTGTGGCTATGATGTCCGGCATGATCATTTTCCCGGCCTGCTTCTCCTTCGGCGTTTCTCCTGATGCCGGTCCCTCTCTCATCTTCATGACGCTGCCTAAGGTGTTTGTGAACATGGCCGGCGGCCGCATTTGGGGCACCCTGTTCTTCCTGTTCATGACCTTTGCCAGCTTTACTACGGTGATCTCCGTTTTTGAGAATCTGCTGGCTACCTGTATGGATAACTTTGGCTGGGACCGTAAGAAGTCCGTGATCATCAACTGCGTGTTCATCCTCGTGGCAAGTATGCCCTGCGTCCTGGGCTACAATGTCTGGAGCGATGTGAGGCTCATTCGCGGTATGGATGTGCTGGACAGCGAGGACTTTATCGTCAGCAACCTGCTGCTGCCTCTGGGTTCTTTGGTCTATCTCCTGTTCTGTACCACCAAGTGGGGATGGGGCTTTGACAAGTATCTGGAGGAGACGAACACCGGCTCCGGATTGAAGATGCCTCGGGCCTTCAAGCCTTACTTCCAGTTTGTACTGCCTGCTTTGATCCTGGTGATCCTGGTCCAGGGTCTGATCTGAATCTAAGCAAAAAGAGACGGCGAGGCCGTCTCTTTTTGTTGCCTGCCTTGGGCGGCTGTGTTAAGATGGTGGTAATGAATGTAGGGAGGGAAGAATGTGGACCGCTTCAAAAAGGTACAGGTGGCTGGGCTGCCCCTGGGACTGTACCTCCTTTGCCTGGCGCTGACGGTCGGGTGTATGTATGCCGGTGTGATCCCCCAGAAGATGATCCCGGCGCTGATGGTGCTGATGGTGCTGGGCGAAGGCCTGGCTTTCCTGGGAAACACCATCCCTGTGGTAAAGACTTATTTCGGCGGCTCTGTGATGTGCGTGTTGGGAGGCGCTGTGGTGACCTACCTGGGGCTCATTCCGGGGCAGACGCTGGAAACGCTGGATATTTTTATCAATGACAGTGGTTTTTTGGTCTTCTATATCGCGGCACTGATCACCGGAAGCCTATTTAACGTGGACCGGGGGCTTCTTCTGCGGGCGACGGTGAAAATCCTGCCCGTTGCCTGCTGCTCCATGGCCGTGGGGGTTACGCTTTCCGGCGTGTTTGGCCTTCTGCTGGGCCAGGGCTTTTGGGAAGGTATTTTGTACATCGGCGTTCCCATGACCAGCGGGGGTATGACGGCGGGCACATTGCCCCTGTCCGAGATTTTTTCCCATGAACTGGGGGAGGAAGCCTCCCAGGTCCTGACCCGGATGGCTCCCGCTACCGTCCTTGGCAATGTGACGGCCATTGTTCTGGGAGGAATTTTGAATAACCTGGGCCGCACCCGGCCTTCCATCACCGGCTACGGCACGCTGGTGAACGACGGCAAAGAGGTAAAAAAACCGAGACCCGTGGAACCGACTCTTATGAACCTGTTTGCCGGTATGGTCCTGTCCTTTGCTTTTTACCAGCTGGGTGCGCTGCTGCATCACTTTGTGGATGTGGTTCCCACCTACGCCTGGATGATTTTGTGTGTTGTCATTGTGAAGTGCCTTGGCATCATGCCTGGGGAAATGGAGGATGCCGCCCGGGTCTGGGGCCAGTTTGCCATCAAGGCCTGGACCTACGCGTGCCTCGCAGGCATCGGCTTTGTCCTCATTGACCTGAAGACCATCCTCGCCACCCTCACGCCCCTCTACCTGCTGGCGGTCGTGACCATTGTCTGCGCCATCACGCTGACCGCCGCCCTTTTGGGAAAGGCGGTGGGCTTCTATCCGCTGGAGTCCGCCATTGCCGCGGGAATGTGCACCACCAACATGGGCGGCAGCGGCAATGTGGCCGTTCTCTCCAGCGCCCAGCGCATGGAGCTTCTGCCCTTTGCCCAGATCGTCACTCGCTCCTGCGGTGCCCTGATGCTCACCATCGGTGGTATTCTGGTCCAGATCGTCGGATAAAAGAAAAAACTACAGCCCCGGCTCGAAGGAGCCGGGGCTGTTGCTATGCAGTTTTTGATCAGAAGAGCCCGGTGATCTTGCCGTCCTCGTCCACGTCGATGCGCTCGGCAGCGGGGACCTTGGGAAGGCCGGGCATGGTCATGATATCGCCGGTGAGGGCCACCAGGAAGCCTGCGCCGGCAGAAACCTTCAGATTCCGCACGGTGATGGTGAAGCCCTTGGGAGCGCCCAGGAGGCTTGCATCATCAGAGAAGGAATACTGGGTCTTGGCCATGCAGATGGGCAGCTTATCAAAGCCCAGGGCCTCCAGCTCCTTCATCTGCTTGCGGGCGCCTGCGGTGAGGGCCACGCCGTCAGCGTGATAGATCTTGGTGGCGATAGCGTTGAGCTTGGCCTCGATGGAGTCCTCTGCATCATAGGCGAAGGAGAAGTTGTTCTCCTCTTCGCACAGGCGCAGGACCTCTTCGGCCAGGGCAACGCCGCCTTCGCCGCCCTTGGCCCAGACCTCGGAGAGGGCCACGTTGACGCCCAGCTCGCGGCACTTCTCCTCCACC
>JAFOCY010000119.1 GCA_017380995.1 Oscillibacter sp.
CTGAAGCAGAACCAGGAGATCGCCGTTTGCAACTACCACAACCCTGATGTGGTGGCCCGCAAGGCAAGGGCCACCGCCATCTACGAGTTTGAGGGCCTCGCCAAGGCCGCCGTCACCGAGTCCACCGCCGGCAACATCATCGCCATGAGCGGTATCCCCGATGTCACCATCGGCGACACCATCTGCGTCCCCTCCTGCGTGGAGCCCCTGCCCTTCGTGCAGATCTCCGCGCCCACCATGGAGATGACCTTCTCCGTCAACGACTCTCCCTACGCCGGCCGGGAGGGCAAGTTCGTCACCTCCCGCCAGCTCCGTGACCGCCTGTACCGCGAGACGCTGAAGGATGTGTCCCTGCGCGTCACCGACACCGACAAGGAGACCGCCTTCAACGTGGCAGGCCGCGGCGAGATGTCCCTGTCCATCCTGATCGAGACCATGCGCCGTGAGGGCTACGAGTTCCAGGTCTCCCCCGCCCGCGTGCTCTACAAGGAGATCGATGGTGTGAAGTGCGAGCCCATCGAGCGGCTGGTGGTGGATGTCCCCGGCGACTGTGTGGGCGCCGTCATCGAGAAGCTGGGCCAGCGCAAGGCGGACCTGGTGGAGATGACTCCCGTGGGCGAGCGTATGAAGATCGAGTTCCTGGTCCCCGCCCGGGGCCTGTTCGGCTACCGCAACGACTTCCTCACCGACACCAAGGGCGAGGGCATCATGGCCTCCATCTTTGATTCCTACGCTCCCTACAAGGGCGATATCGCCCGCCGCGGCAACGGCTCCATGATCTCCTTCGAGACCGGCGAGTCCATCACCTATGGCCTGTTCAACGCCCAGGAGCGCGGCGTCCTCTTCATCGGCCCCGGCGTGCCCGTCTACGCCGGCATGATCATTGGCGTGTGCCCCCGCAGCGAGGATATGAGCGTCAACGTCTGCAAGAAAAAGCAGCTTACCAACACCCGCGCCTCCGGCTCTGACGAGGCGCTGCGTCTGGTTCCTCCCCGGCAGATGAGCCTTGAGCAGTGCCTGGAGTTCCTGGCGGACGACGAGCTGCTGGAAGTCACCCCCAAGAGCCTGCGGATGCGCAAGGCCATCCTCAGCCACGACCTTCGCATGAAGGCCCTGCATTCTAAGAAGTAAATCCCGTTTTGTCCCCGGTGCAGCCGCACCGGGGACTTTTTGAATAATAAAGAAAAGCTGTACGGCTGGGCCGTACAGCTTTTCTTTATTCCCGGATTCCCATGATCTCCCATTTGTGCCCGCGGAACCGGGGCAGGAAGAAGAGGATACGCACCACCCAATCCACCAGCATGGCGATCCAGATACCCAGGACCCCCATACCCCAGAAAGATCCCATCAGGATACCAAGGCCCACCCGCATGGTCCACATGGAGACCGTGGAGGCCACCAGGGTGAAGCGGGTGTCTCCCGCAGCGCGCAGGGCGTTTGGCAGGGTAAAGGCCA
Organism: Oscillibacter sp.; assembly: GCA_017380995.1. Lineage (GTDB taxonomy): Bacteria > Bacillota > Clostridia > Oscillospirales > Oscillospiraceae > Oscillibacter. Next base: position 1,456 of record JAFOCY010000119.1, read on the forward strand.
GGGGCCACAGGGGGATGCCCACAAGGCCATGCATCCAGACAATGATCCGGGCCACCCGCTCCGCCTCCGCCGAGACATGGTAGAGCTTCAGGATCAGCGGCAGCAGCGCAAGGCTTGCCAGGATGGTGACGCTCATGAAGAGATATGTATATTTCAAAAGCTTTTTCGTGTAGTACCGGGCCTTTTCATAGCTGCCGGCTCCCACGCAGCGGGAAATCACCGTCACCATGGCAAGGCCGATGGCCGAGCCGGGGATGATCTGGAAGTTGCACACCGTATTGCCGATGGCGTTGGCGGCGACAGAGGCAGTGCCCAGGGCCGAGACGGTGGACAGCAGCAAAATTTTTCCCAGCTGGAACATACTGCTCTCCAACCCGTTGGGAATGCCAAAGCGCAGAATGTGGCGGAAAATGCGCCCGTCGTGGCGCAGGGAGAACTTCTCCAGCCGCAGGGCAAACCCGGGCCGGGAGAGGAGCACCGTCACCACCACGGCGGCAACGCCCCGGGAGACCAGGGTAGGGATGGCCACACCCGCAACACCCATCTTCACCCCGAAGATCAAAACCGCGTTTCCCACCACATTGATGGCGTTCATCAGGAGGGATACCCACATAGAGATACGGGAATTTCCCTGGACCCGGAACAGGGCCGCGCCTGCGGAATACACGGCCAGGAAGGGAATGGAAGACTCCACGATCATATAGTAGAGGTCCGCGTAAGCGGCAACATCCGCCTCCACCTGTCCAAACACCACGCCCAGCACAAAGCCCTTTCCCAGATAAATGACTGCCGTGATGAGCAAAGAGATCTCCGCCATGAACAGCATAAGCTGGGTCCCGGCGTGGCCGGCCCTGTCCGGCTCCCTGCGGCCCAGATACTGGCCCACGATAACGGCGCCGCCTGTTGCCAGGGCGGAAAAGGCGTTGACCAGCAAAACATTCACCGTATCCACCAAAGAAACGGCGCTCATGGCCGCCTCCCCCACCTGGGCCACCATGATAGAGTCCGCAAGGCCCACGGTGATGGCCAGGAGTTGCTCAATGATGAGGGGGACAATCAGGGCACGGAGGTCCCTGGCGGTAAAATTGATATTGGCTGCATTGGTATGCGTAAGCGGTCCCTTCTTTCTCTTATTGGAACTCCCGGGGAGACATATGGAACATGGCCTGGAAGGCACGCAGGAAGGTGGAATACTCCTTGAACCCCACCTGCTCCGCCGCCTTCATCACCATCTCTCCCTCCCGGATCAGCTCGGCGGCCCGGAGAAGGCGCTTTTGCCGGATATACTGGTGGAGGCTGTAGCCGGTGACGGCCTTGAAGCGGTGCATGAGATAGTAGCGGCTGAGGTAGAATTTTTGAGAGAGGACCTCCACACTCAGTTCCTCGGACAAATGGGCGGCAATATACTGCAGGATCTCCTCCACCTTTTTGTCCACCCGGTAGCTCTCCGGTGCGTCAGAGGCCGTGTGAGAGGAGATCACATCCCGGTTCACGGCGATCAGAAGCTGCTGGCACAAAACGTCCGCCAGCCGCGCCGCCCCAAACTCCCTGCTGCGCAGGGCCTCCTCCAGGGTCTGAAGGAGATTCATATAGAAAATGCGGCGCTCGGGGGTGGTGCGCAGCAGGTGGAAGCCCCGGTCCCGCACCGTATCAAAGCATTGGTCCAGGGGCTCGGCATCGCCGCTGCGCTCTTTGAGATAGTCCCGTCCCAGCCAGATCACGATGCGCTCATAGGGCTCCGAGGCATCGATGATGGGGCGGTGGATCATATTGCGGCGGATGAGCAGGATATCCCAGGGCTGGAGGAAATAGGTGACGCCCTCCACCACATAGGTGATCCTGCCGCCCAGCACCAGCACCAGCTTATCAAACTCATGGTAGTGGTAGCCTACTTCGGGAGCCTCGGCGTCCTTGAGCCGGAAGAGGCGAAAATCCTCCCGGAGATACCCCCGCTTGTCCGCTTCCCTATATTCTGTCATAACGCCACCTCCCTTTGACCGTATCTTATCCCTCCCTTTCTTATTTTGCAAGGCCTTCTTCCCTCCCAACTTTCCTCTGTACATTTTTGTCGAAATCCGCTATACTGTATCGTGAGCAAACAGATTCAAAAACGCGAAACGGAGGAAGACTATGAGCCGCGCTGATCAGCTTTTTATAAAGAACTGCCGAGACATCCTGGAAAACGGCGTCTGGGACACTGACCAGAACGTCCGCCCCAAGTGGGAGGATGGAACTCCTGCCCACACCGTGACGAAGTTTGGTATTGTCAACCGCTACAATTTGCAGGAGGAATTTCCCATCCTGACCATCCGCCGCACTTACTGGAAAACCGCGGTGGACGAGCTTCTTTGGATCTGGCAGAAGAAATCCAACAACATCCACGACCTCAACGC
>JAFOCY010000120.1 GCA_017380995.1 Oscillibacter sp.
GGCCTCCCAGACCTGGCCCTCCTGGATCTCGCCGTCACCCAGCAGAGTGTAGACGCGGCAATCCTTCTTCTGGTACTTGGCACCAAGAGCCATACCGGCAGCGGCGGAGATACCCTGGCCCAAAGAACCGGTGGACATATCCACACCGGGAGTCTCATTCATGTTGGGGTGACCCTGGAGGTGAGAACCGATCTGGCGCAGGCTGTCCATATCCTCCACGGGGAAGAAGCCCCGCAGAGCCAAAGTGGCATACAGGCCGGGAGCAGTGTGACCCTTGGACAGGACAAAACGGTCACGGTCTTCCCATTTGGGGTTGGCGGGATCGATATTCATCTCCTTAAAATAGAGGTAGGTGAACATATCTGCAGCGGACAAGCTGCCGCCGGGATGGCCGGCCTTGGCTGCGTGGACGCCGCGAATAGCATTCATACGCACCTTGCAGGCGGTGGCCATCAGCTGCTTTTTCTCTTGAACTGTCATAGCGCTCTCCTTTTTCTTCATTTTTCCCATCTTATGGGACACGATATCGAATTGATTATATGCCAGTCTTTCGGAAAACGCAAGGGCATAACTGGCAGAATTACCGGGAAAGCCTGCAAAATCACTCTTCTCCCGCTTCCGGGATCGCCAAATCCACCACATTCACCAAACGGCGCAGAGCATACTCCACAGTATACCGCGTACCACCGGCGCTGCCGTCAAAAGCGGCGATTAAAAGCGAAGCGTGATCCACCATATAGCGGTCCCGTCGCTGCATACAGCTGGCGCTGTACGCATCAGACACCATTGTCTTATCGTCACACTTCTCCAAAAGAGCATAATAACGGGTGCGCTGGGCAGCCGGCCAGGTATCTGCCTGTGTAGGGCAAGGAATGGCCGCTTCCAAAGTGACATCACTGTAACGGCGGCGAAGCTCTATGACTGCTTCGCAAAAATAAAAGTCACACCCCATCGCCATACCGCAGAGAAAATGCCGGTATCCCTCCTCATAGGCTGTCTCCACCGCGTCGGCAATGCGCTTTTTCAGCGCAATGCAGCGGGGATCTGTTTCCCGGTACTTCCAGGGAAGCTTGGCGGGCCGGTGCCCGGTAAAGCAGCAGGATTCCTGGCGCGCGTGCATAGCAGTCCCTCCTTCCCTGCCAAGATGCTTTCAATTTGATTGTAGAACAAACGTTCCTTTTTGTAAAGTTAAATTTTCCACGCCAGCATTCAGAAAAACTGCAATTCCGGAAATCCCCTATTGCATTTTCCCCATAGGTATCATATACTGTCTTATAGAAAACAACTGCATACTTTGTCTTCAGGGCGGGGTGAGATTCCCCACTGGCGGTAAAGTCCGCGACCGGGCATGAAAATGTCCGCTGACCCGGTGCAACTCCGGGACCAACAGTTATAGTCTGGATGGAAGAAGATGAGTACACGGCAAGGCCGTGCATTTTTGCGCGCTTCTTTGTTGTTTGTTCACCTTGGAGAAGTCAAAGTCCAGGGTGTTTTCAAGCAAAACAAAGGAGTGTATTTTTATGTCCTCTTACGAACCCACCATCGAGCCCAAGGCAACCGTTGCCCCTACCCAGCCCCGCATGAGCGTCAAGTCTCTGACCTCTCTTGCTATGCTGACCGCCCTCGCCTACATCGTGATGATCATGAGCAAAGCCCTGCCCCAGGTTTCAGGCTTTTTGCAGTTGGACCTGAAGGATACCATCATTTGTGTCGGCGGCTTTCTCTTTGGTCCCATGGCCGCCGCCATCAGTTCCATTGTCGTGGCAGCGATCGAGATGTTCACCTACAGCGATACCGGCATCATCGGCTGCATCATGAATATGATCTCCACCTGTGCCTTTTGTTGCACTGCGTCTTACGTTTATAAGCGCATCCACACCAAAAAGGGCGCCGTCATCGCTCTGAGCTGTGGCGTAGTGGTTCTGACGGCAGTGATGCTCCTTTGGAACTATCTCATTACCCCCATCTACATGAAGATCGATCGTGACGTGGTGGCCGCCATGCTGCCTACCGTATTTCTCCCCTTCAACCTGGTGAAGGGCGGATTGAACATGGCCATTACGCTTCTTCTCTATAAACCTGTTGTCACCGCTCTGCGTAAGGCCCATCTGGTCCCGGAATCCAAAGGGACTGCCCAGTCCGGCAGCAAATTCAGCGCCGGGTTCCTCCTCTTCTCCTTGGCTCTGTTTGCTACTTTTGTGACCCTGGCCCTGGTGCTGATGGGCATTATCTGAATACCAGACTTTACTAAGGGGGACGGTGCGCTGCATCGTCCCCTTCCCTCTTTTCAAAAGCGAACAGATGTGCTATCATATAATAACATCTTGAGAGAGGAGGATGGGAATGGACCGGGTAATTCTGCACTGTGACCTGAATAGCTTCTATGCCTCGGTGGAGCTGCTGAGCCACCCGGAACTGCGCCATGTTCCCATGGCAGTATCCGGCGATCCCACCTCCCGCCACGGTATCATTCTTGCCAAGAATGAGCCTGCCAAAAAATTTGGCGTAAAAACAGCAGAAACGATCTGGCAGGCCCGGAAAAAATGCCCGGACCTGGTATTGCTCCGCCCCCATCACGACCTGTACCGTATTTACTCCAAAAAGGTCAACGCCATCTATGACCAATATACCGACCTTGTAGAGTCCTTTGGCATTGACGAAAGCTGGCTGGATGTGACCCACACCCTCCATCTTTTCGGCGGGGACGCCAGAGCCCTTGCCGATGAGCTGCGCCGACGCATTCGTGAAGAGCTGGGCTTGACCCTCTCTGTAGGGGTTTCTTTCAACAAGGTATTTGCCAAACTGGGAAGTGATTACAAAAAGCCTGACGCTACCACCGTTATTTCCCGGGAAAACTGGAAAAAACTGATTTGGCCCCTGCCCGTAGGTGATCTCCTGTTTGTGGGTGGTGCCGCCCAGAAGATCCTCCGCCAGTACAATGTGTCCACCATCGGCCAGCTTGCCGGATGCGATCCGAAGATGCTGGAATCCCTGATGGGAAAGATGGGCACCCAGCTTTATGAATACGCCAACGGCCTGGATGCAGAGCCGGTCCACAGCCGTACAGAGGCAGAGCCGGTAAAATCTGTAGGCAACGGCACTACCTTTCCTCTGAATCTGACCACCCGGGAGCAGGCCCTAAACGGGATCGCCCTCTTGGCAGACTCTGTAGCAACACGGCTTCGCCGGGAAAGACTTTATGCAGGCGGCATCCAGGTCACTGTTCGGGATCCGGAGTTCCGGGACCGTTCCCGTCAAACACGGTTGGAGACCCCCACCCGTCTCATTCGGGATATCACCGAGATCTCCATGGAACTATTGGGAGAGCTTTGGACGCCTCCTTCCCCGATCCGTGCGCTGACTGTTACCGCCATTTATCCTACCACGGAGGATACCGCCTACGAACAGGCAGACCTTTTTGCACAATCCACCGCCCCCCAAAAAGAAAAGCAGGAAAAGCTGGAAGCCGCTATGGACCGCATCCGCGGAAAATTTGGAAATACATCCATCAGTTTTGGCTCCAGTAAACTGGAAAAAGAGGAGGACCCCTTATCATGACCAGGCAGGAAGAAAAAAAGATGCTTCGGAGCATTATGCGGCGTTTGGAGGATAAGCTATCCCAGCGCTATATGGAAACGGCGGACCAGGCCATTATGAGTCATCTGGCCGCCATGCCGGAGTACCAGGAGGCCCAAACCGTCTTTTGTTTTGTCTCCGTCCGCCGGGAGATCGATACCTTTCCGATCCTGAAAGATGCCCTGGCTGCGGGAAAGACTCTATGTATCCCCCTTTGCACGCAAAAAGGCGTTATGGAACCCCGGCAGATCACGGACCTTTCCCAGCTTCAGGAAGGTAGTTACGGTCTTTTGGAACCTCCCGCAGACGCACCCCTTGTATCCGTGGATAACATCGACTTCGCCATCCTCCCCTGCACCACCTGCAATCACCTGGGCCAGCGCCTTGGTAAGGGCGGCGGCTACTACGACCGCTTCCTCTCCCACTACCGGGGAGGCACGGTGATGCTCTGCCGGGAAAAGCTCATCCGGGAGGAGATCCCTGTGGAGCCCCATGACTATCCCGTCCCCTGGGTACTGACGGAACGGGGATTGTACGAGGACGGCACTCCTGCAAGACTTTACTGAAAAAATGGAACGCAAGTCTTTCTTTTAACGGATCTTTAACGTATAATAGAGACACTACCAAAGAAATAAGGGAGCGTGACGCTATGAACATCCTCAAGCGTATCAAAACCAACGCCATCATTTCTGCCATTTTGTATGTGCTGCTTGGACTTGCCCTGCTGCTCAGACCTGAGCTTTCCACCACGGTCCTTTGTACGGCGCTGGGTGTAGTTTTGATCCTGCGGGGCCTTTCGGATATTCTGGACTTCGTGTTCCACCGGGATGGAACGCTCTATTATTCTCTCCATTTGGTGGCTGGTATCGTCTTGGCTGCTGTGGGTGTGTGGCTGGTAACTCAGCCCACTTTGATCGCAGTGGTCATCCCTTGCATCATCGGCATCCTGATCCTCTTTCACGGCCTGAAAAACCTGGCAGATGCCCTGACTTTACGGAAGAACAAGTCTCCCCGGGCCCTGACGGCCATGCTCCTGGGTCTTGTTACCATCGCCCTTGGCGCCTTGTTGGTGCATAACCCCTTCTCTGCCTTCGCCACGGTGGTGCGCATCATCGGCATTGTCCTAATCTATGATGGCATCAGCGACCTCTGGATCACCTCTGAGGTCTCCAAGGCGGTAAAGCTTGCAGACAAAGAACTCCAGGGAGAAGTCATTGATGTAGACTATAAGGAAACCTCCCCGGAGGAAGATCCTTTCAAAGAAACGTAAATATACAAAAGACCGGCCTGTTGGCCGGTCTTTTCGCGTCAAATGGTATCTTTTTCTTCTCTGGCCATTGCTGTTCCGCCCAAGCCAAAATCCTGCTCAGCAGTGGAGGTATCCCGGCGGAGCATCGTCTCCATCACCTGGATATCACTGGCAACATCCATGGCATCCACATGATACAGTGCATCCAACTGATGCTCAAAGCCCCGGACAATGGAGTCCATCGTATCTTCGATACGACTTTTCGCCTGGTTCAGATTCTCTCCCTCCACACCGGCGGACTCAAAATCCGCATAGGAGTCCAGCAGCTTCTGGGTAGTAGGAAGGTAGTAATTGAGAAAGGTGGAGATCCGGCTTTGTTTTTCCGGATGCTGCTCTACTTCCCTGAAAATTTTTCCTGTGATCTCCTCCAAACGGTCTATCTTAGCGGAGAGGGCAGGGTCTGCAATGCGGTCATTGGCCCGGCGGATATTGCGCAAAATACCGGAATATCCCTCCTCCGCCTCCTTGGGAACAGAGGCGGCAGAGTGTTCCTTCCGTGCTTTCCATGCTGCGTCAGAACTACGGAAAAAATATCCAAGCTCCATATTGAGGTAGGCCTTTCCACCGAAATAACCTCTATCCAGCATCTTCTGAAGATCCTTCCCCACCTTACGCTTGGAATAACCGGTCGTGCGGGCCAGCTCTTCAAAAGAAACAGCCTCCCGGTCCCCCATAACAGCCAAATACCTGGCAAAACGCTTCAAACTGCGGTCCATGGAAAAACCGCTTCCCAACAAAGCGCCGCCTGCCACCAAGATCGCCAGATCCTCCAGCAGTTCCGTTTGCCACCAGGCAATTTCTGGATGGTACAGCATCATCTGGATGGGATCTACCGTGGCAAGCGCTCCCAGCGCCAGCAAAATAACACCCGCGATCTGCAGCCACTTGGCTGTGGAGCGCTTGGCCGCAGGAGAACGCATGATCTTTTTGGGAGTTACGGTCGTTCTTTTCGTTCCTTCCCTTTTCACCGATTGCGCTGTTTGATTTAGCGGAGGAGCAGTCTGCCGTTTATTCTCGGACGCGCCAAAAAGCTTTGTAAACATCAGGAACAAAGCTACAGGCCAAACACCCAGCACGAACAAAAAGAGGATCAGTCCCCAGTCTCCCAGGTCATTGTCCTGCCGTTTCTTTGCCACAGATCACTCCCCCTTTTTCTTCAGTTTCTCCTTATTTCCCTTTTCATCCACGAAATAGGTGTTATCCAGATGGCCCTTCAGATTTCCGACTACGGAATCAATATAGGCACGGCGTAATACGGCGCGCTCCTTTTCCTCCTCTGCCGTCAGGCCCACAGACTTGGCTTTGCGTGCCAATTCATTGATACGGTCGATACCCTTCTGATCCATATTGATCTCTCCTTAAATATAGCGTTTTACTGTGATCGAGGTGCGGCCCTTTTTGGTGGTACCGCCTACCTCCATGAGTTGAAATTTACCAAATCCGCGGGCAGAGACAGTGTCGCCTTCCGCAAGCAGCTTGTCCGGTTTCGTACATTCCCTCCAGTTCACCTGGACCCGTCCTGAGGAAATCAGGTCTGCCGCTTTTCCCCGGGCCATCCGAAACCCCGTGGAAGAAACCGCATCCAGCCGCAAGGAAGAGACAGTATCCCGTACCATCTCACACTTGACTTCCGGAATGTGGATATGAGCGGGATCAATCAAAGAGACTTTCAGTTTGGTCCTGCCGGCGCTGTCCCAGCTTTGGAGAAGAAAATCCTCTACGGTTTCCAGCACTAAAATATCGGCACTATCCGGGCTTACCAGGATATCTCCCAGTTTCTCCCGAACGATCCCCATTCCCATGAGGCTTCCCAAAAAATCCCGGTGACTCAGCCCTTCTTCCGCCCGGAAAGCAGCCCGAAGGCATCGAATGGGACTTTCAGCCATGGTTTCATCCATCCAATCCGGAAGAAACAAAATGACCTTTCGTTCTGCTCCTTCATAACCGCCTAAAAACAAGAATCCGTCCTCCGGGATACCGGCAAGGCGCAAAAGATCCCTTGCCAGCATCTGCTGCTGGGGACTTAAAAAATCCGTATAGGCAGGGATATTCCGGCTTTGGGCCTGCTGCGCCCGGTCCAGAATCCGGGCCAGGAGCAGCCGCTCATCTCCCGTGGCGCCAAGACGGTCCAAAAGCATTCCTTTATCCATGGCGCAGCTCCTGGGTTTTGACCAGATCCGCATAGGAACCGTTCTTTGCCATCAGTTCCTCGTGAGATCCCAGTTCCACGATGCGGCCATCCTCTACAACAGCGATACGGTCGGCATTGCGGACAGTAGAAAGCCGGTGGGCAATGATGATGGTCGTCCGGTCCCGGGAAAGACGTTCAAAAGTCTCCTGGAGTTTGGCCTCTGTGACGCTGTCCAGCGCAGAAGTCGCCTCGTCCAGAATCAGGACTGGCGGGTTTTTCAGGAAAATGCGTGCAATGGAGATCCGCTGTTTTTGTCCGCCGGAGAGCAATGTCCCCCGTTCTCCCACATAAGTATTGAACCCATCGGGCATGGCGATGATATCATCGTAGATTTCCGCAAGCTTCGCTGCCTGGGCCACTTCCTCTTCCGTTGCGCCGGGCCGGCCATAGCGGATATTTTCCAGAATACTGGCAGCAAAGAGAAAAACTTCCTGCTGAACAACGCCCACATTCTGCCGGAGGGATTCCTGGGTCACATCCCGAACATCGCTGCCGTCGATTCGAATAGAACCACCGGAAACATCGTAAAAGCGGGGGATCAACTGGCAAAGCGTGGATTTTCCGCCGCCTGAAGGACCTACCACAGCGATGGTCTCGCCGGGGGTAATTTGCAGGCTCACATCATGAAGTACGGGAAGGTCGCTCTCGTAGGCAAAGCTTACATGGTCGATTTCAATATGTCCCTGGACTGCACCCAGGGTTTTGGCGTTGGGCGCATCCTGCATAGCCGGCTCCTGGCGCATCAGTTCAATGAAACGCCCAAGCCCTGCAGTACCATTGGCAAACATCTCGGCGAAGGACGAGAGCTTGCGGATTGGATTCACAAAAGTAGTAATATAGAGACTGAAGGTAATGAGATCCACCGTATCCATCTTACCCTTCATGATGAGGTAACCGCCCACCGCGATCACCGCAGCAGAAAGGGTACAAAGAAAGAACTCCATGGTTGCGTTGAAACGGCCCATGGCTTTGTGAAACTGGCGGCGGGATGATTTAAAGCTGGCATTGGAGGTCTCAAACTTTTCAAGCTCTGTCTTTTCGTTTGCAAAGGCCTTTGCCGTACGGATACCGGAAAGGCCCGACTCAATATCCGCATTGATAACAGCGGTCTGCTGCTTGGACCGCTGGGAAGCCTCGCTCATAGACTTTCTGCAGCTCCAGATGGTAAGGAAAAAAACCGGAAGGATCAGTGCAATGACCAGAGCCAGCTGCCACTGAATGGAAAACATGACGGCCAATGCGCCAACAATGGTCACACCGGAAATAAAAATATCCTCCGGACCGTGGTGGGCAAGCTCCGTAATGTCAAAAAGATCTGCGGTAAGGCGGCTCATGAGCTGACCGGTGCGGTTATGATCGAAATAGTCAAAAGACAGCTCCTGCATATGCCGAAAAAGATCCCGCCGGATATCCGCCTCCACCAAAATGCCGAAGGTGTGGCCCCAGTAGCAAATGATATAGGTAAAAATTGCCCGCAATGCAAAGGCGATAAACACCACAGCCATCACAGTGAAAAAGGCGGAATAGGCGCTCCGGGGCAGAAGTTCATACATACACCAACGGGAAATATATGGAAAAGCCAGGTCGATCAAAGAGATCACCAGAGCACAGCAAAGATCCATGATGAAAAGTTTTTTATGAGGCTTAAAGTAGGAAAGAAAAATCTGCAGCGAAGATTTTTCCTGGAATTCGCGGGTGGTCATAGGTCACGCCCCCTAAATATAATCATACAATTTAATATATTATCACGGTTTTCTGAAATTGGCAATGGAACTTTGTTAGACCTGCTTATCAATGCTCTAAACAGAAGATCATATTCCTATATGAAAACGGGATACCCATTGCAGGTATCCCGTTTCAATTCATGCAATATCCACTTCCAGATAAAACCGCCTATTTCCCCAAACAGGTGACACACAACACGATTCTGTGAAAGAACCTGTCACTTCTTAGCAGGACGGGTAGGATCGATCTCCGTAGGGCTGGGAATAGGATGTTCCTTATGAGCCACCATAGCCTGGATCAGCTCCACAGTGCGGCCAATGCCCAGATAACTGGAATCCAGACAATAGTCATAGCTTTCAATCGCACCCCACTTCTGGGAGGAATAATACTCATAATAGGAAGCACGACGCTTATCCGTCTTGTTGATGAGGGCGCGGGCCTTCTCCTCGGAAATATCCTGCCGCTCCGCAACGCGCTTAATACGAACATCCAAAGGAGCATGGATAAAGAGGCTCAAACGGTCGGGATGATCTGCCAGGGCATAGTCCGCGCAGCGTCCAATGATCACACAAGGGCCTTTGTCCGCGATCTGACGGATCGTATCAAAGGTAGCCAAATACACCTGCTGCTCCAAAGAATCCCCCACACCGGTGCCGGGCAGCGCAAACATATAGGAATCCATGGCAATGGAGTAGAGCAAGCTCTTGGGACGCTCATCAAAATTCTCAAAAATCTTCTCGCACAGGCCGCTTTTCTTCGCAGCCTCCTGCAAAAGCTCCTTATCGTAGAAAGGAATCCCAAGCTCCTTGGCAACGCGGATACCAATTTCCTTGCCACCGCTGCCGAACTGACGTCCGATCGTGATGATAGTCTTCATAAAGATACCCTCCTTGATTTGGATTCCCTGCCGTCTGGCCGTAAAATGGACAGCATGGTTTTTCTTGGAAATATTATACCACGCGCAGGATGAATCGTCAAATGAAACCCGCTTGACTGAGCAGCGTCCAACTGGATATACTATCATCGAGGTGATGAAATGAAAATTGGATGTGTGGTGATGGCGGCAGGCAGCTCTGTCCGCTTTGGGGAAAACAAGCTGGCGCAGCTGGTGGACGGAAAACCTATCATTCTCCGCGTTCTGGAGGCCATCCCAAGAGAGTGCTTTGAGCAAGTAGTTGTTGTCACACAATTCCCTGCATTTTCAGAGTATGTAAAGGAGTTTCATTTTATAGATACAAGGAATGAACAGCCTGAAAAAGGCATCAGTCATACCATTCAGTTAGGACTGTCCGCTCTGCCGCAGGCCTGCGACGGTGTTCTTTTTTGTGTGAGTGACCAGCCGTTGCTGCGAAGGAACAGTATTGAGAAACTGGTAGAACGGTGGAAACGATCCCCGGAAAAGATCGCAGCTCTCGGTCACAAAGGCACCCGGGGAAATCCCTGCCTTTTTCCCGCCCGCTTTTTCCCGGAACTGCTTTCCCTTACGGGAGATCATGGCGGCGGCGCTGTCATTCTCCGACATGAAGAGGATCTGATGATAGTAGAGGCAGATCCCAAAGAACTGATGGATGTGGATACACCGGATGCGCTGAACGAAGTTGTAAATGGTTTATAAAAGAGGCTGCCAATGGCAGCCTCTTTTATAACGGTGGGAGTTCCCATCCAACGATCAAGGGTCCTTTACGAACTGTGATACGGGCAGTCTCCGCCACAAAATGATTACTCACACCAATGGGGTCCTGCACGGTGAGTACAGCGTGATCCAGAGGATACTGCAGTCCCTCCTCATCCACGCCTTCCGCCCTTTCAAAGAGGGGAAAAACAGAGACGATACCCCAATCTACTTCCCGCTTCAGTTCCAATGTCTCGTTTTCAATTACAGTCCAAAGAAAATCGTCATCATGGAGGTACCCTACCGCACCATGACGGCGGATATGCAGCAGCGTATGAAAGTTATAGAGAGTATGATCCAACCGCTTACCACCGGTTCCTCCGTAAATATGAATCGCTTTACACCCATGATTTAATGCAACTTTTACAGCCGCCATTGTATCTGTGTCATCCTTTTCCACCGGCAAGCGCTGAATGGGTAAGTCTGTCTCCGGAACATCCATGGAGTCAAAGTCTCCCAGAATAAGATGGGGCGTAAGTCCTGCCGCCCGGCAGTTCAGGTATCCCGCATCTGCCGCGATGATCAAGTCCCCCTCCTGCGGACGGTGGCGCAGGCCATAGAAGCTGCCTGCCGAAAAAATAAATGCATTCATTCTCTCACACGCTTTCTAAAAGACCCCTGGCAAAAGCCCGCACCCGGGCAGCCTTTTCCTCGTCCATAAATACAGTTCCATAACCAAGATGCCGCTCGGCATGACTGCCCAGATAACAGAGTCCGGAATGCTTACAATAACGGCGAATCCCCTCTTCAAAAAGGTCTATCCCCTTTTCCGGGCGGTAGCCGCAAGTAGTAAGGATGGACACCCCTTTCCCTGACCATAAAGAAGGTCCTTTTTCTTCCCCATAATACTTATTCATTCCATAGACCATACGGTCCAGCAATGCCTTCATCGGGGGTGTACAGTACCAGGAATAAATGGGGGTTGCCAGCAAAATAAGGTCTGACGCCATGATGCTCTGAAAGAGTATCTGGCCATCATCCTTTTGCGCGCATCCAAATGTCGTCCAGTCCTTCTGGCAGGCTCTGCAGGCGATACAGGGGCGGATATCCAGATCATAAAGCCAGTGAATCTCGATTTCTGTCCCGGCATTTTTCAGTTCTTCGCAAAAAGGCGTCAGCAATGCGGCGGTATTTCCGTCTTTTCTGGGACTTCCCATCAGGATGCAGACCTTCATACACTCCTCACCCCTCAATCTATTTTCTTAATAGGATTTTATCATACTACAATGTAGAAAACAACCTCCACCATGATTGCTAAAACCGGCACATTATGCTATTTTAAAAGAGAATACAACATGGAGGTACCCTACATGCTGGACATTTTTGATATCCTGGGACCTGTGATGGTCGGCCCTTCCAGTTCTCATACTGCAGGCGCTGTACGCATCGGGCGCATGGCCCGGGTGCTGTTAGGCGAGGAGCCGATAAAGGCCGAGATCGGCCTTTATGGTTCGTTTGCTGAAACCGGCCAGGGTCACGGCACAAACCGCGCCCTGATCGCAGGCCTTCTGGGTTTGCAGCCCGATGATATGGATGTTCCCAACAGCTTTGCACTTGCAGCAAACCAGGGACTGGATTTCTCCTTCTATACTGCCAGGCTCCGGGAAGCACACCCCAATACCGCTGTACTGGATGTCACGGGTGTGACAGGAAAAAAACTCACGCTCCAGGCCGCCTCCATCGGTGGCGGACGCATTCGGGTAGAGCAGTTAAACGGCGTAGAAGTAAATTTCACCGGAAACTTCAATACCCTGATCATCCGCCACTGGGATGTTGCCGGTGAGGTTGCCAATGTCACCCGGGAACTGGCCGCAGCCCAGGTGAATATCGCCAACATGAGTGTATGCCGGTCAAAGCGGGGCGGAGAAGCTTTGATGGTCATCGAAACGGACCACAAGATACCCGTGGAAGTTCGATCCTCCATCGCGGATCTAAAAAACATCCGGCGTGTGACCTACTACGAAAAGGAGGAGTGACCATGGCTCTGGATTCCATGAAAGAAATCGCAGAATGCCCTACTCCCTTTTGGCAGATCGTACTGGAAACAGATATGGATGAGCGCCAGGTAACGGCAGAAGCATCCATGGAAAAAATGCGTCTTACCTGGCGGGCTATGCTGGAGTCTACCGAGAACTACGAGCCCCAGCGGCGTTCTTTGAGCGGTCTTGTTGGCGGAGACGGCGAAAAAATGCGGCAGTATTCTCAAAACGGCGATCCTATTTGCGGCCCCTATCTGCAGGAGGTCATTGCAACAGCTCTTTGCGTAGGTGAATCCAACGCCTGTATGCGCAAAATCGTAGCTGCCCCCACAGCAGGTGCCTGCGGCGTTTTACCAGCCGTGCTGGTACCGCTGTATCATTCCGGCCGGGCCACAGAAGATGAGATCATCCAGGCGCTCTATGTAGCATCCGGCATCGGCGCCGTGATCAGCCACCGTGCCTGTATCGCAGGTGCTGCCGGCGGCTGTCAGGCAGAGATTGGCAGTGCCTCCGCTATGGCGGCGGGTGCACTGGTCGCCCTTCGGGGCGGCAGCGCAGAGCAGATCGGGCACGCGGTGGCCATGACGTTGAAAAACCTGATGGGCCTTGTATGCGATCCGGTGGCCGGCCTCGTCGAGGCCCCCTGTGTCAAGCGCAACGTGATCGGTGCAATGAATGCTGTCAGCGCCGCAGATATGGCCCTGGCAGGCATTGAAAGCCGGATCCCTGTGGATGAAGTCATCGACTGCATGGGTGATGTGGGCTGCCGTCTCCCTATGGAACTGCGTGAAACTGCTCTGGGTGGTCTTGCCGCTACCCCCTTCGGACAAAGCGTCAAGGAAACCATGAAACATCTTTAAAAAGGAAGTCCGGCCCCATGGGCCGGACTTCCTTTTTAAACTTAAACCACAGCCAGGGGCTTTTCTTTCCTGGGAAGACGCTCCCGGGCAACAGAAAGCATCAGCTTGATGCGGTTTTCCTGGTTGACGCGGGTGGCGCTGGGGTCATAGTCGATAGGCGTGATATTGGCCTGAGGATAGAGCTCCCGAATCTTATTGATCATTCCCTTGCCGCAGATGTGGTTCGGCAGGCATCCAAAAGGCTGTGCGCAGACGATATTTTCATAGCCCGCGCGGATCAGCTCCACCATCTCGGCGGTAAGGAGCCAGCCCTCGCCCATCTTGTCGCCGGTGGAAATGATGCCGTCAGCC
>JAFOCY010000121.1 GCA_017380995.1 Oscillibacter sp.
GGCCGGCCTTCAGGCCCAGAGGAGCCAGGATATAACGCAGCTCGCCGTCCTCATACTGGATCAGGGCGATGTTGGCGCTGCGGTTGGGATCGTACTCCAGGCGCAGGACAACGGCGGAACCCACCTTGTCGCGCTTGAAGTCGATGATACGGTACTTGCGCTTGTTGCCGCCGCCGCGATGACGGACGGTGATGCGGCCGTAGCTGTTGCGGCCGGAATGCTTCTTGAGAGTCTCGACCAGGCTGGCCTCGGGCTTAGCCTTCTTGTCGATGCCGTCGAAACCGGACACCGTCATCTGACGGCGGGAAGGGGTCGTCGGCTTAAAAGTTTTGATAGACATTCTGCTTTACACTCCTTCCGTAGATTAGACCATGCCTTCGAAGAACTCGATGGTCTTGGAATCAGCAGTCAGCTGAACATAGGCCTTCTTCCAGGTCTTGGTCATGCCGGGACGACCAGCGCCCATACGCTTGACCTTGCCACGCATGGTGACGGTGTTGACGGAAGCGACCTTCACGCCGAAGATCTCCTCAACGGCCTTCTTGATCTCGATCTTACCGGCAGTCTTGGCAACCTCGAAGACATACTTCTTCTCAGCAACGGCAGCCATGGAACGCTCGGTGATGACGGGACGGATAATGATATCGTAAGCGGTCATTATGCGTACACCTCCTCGATTTTTGCGAGGGCGGCCTGATCCAGCACCAGGTACTGAGCGTTGATGATGTCATAGACATTCAGCTGCACAGCGGGGGTGGTCAGCACGCCGGGGATGTTGCGGGCGCTCTTGACCACGATCTGGTCAACAGCGGGAGTAGCGACAACGGCCTTGCCGTCAACGCCCACAGCAGTCAGGAACTTGCGGAAGTCAGCGGTCTTGATGGCGTCCATCTTGATGGAGTCGATGACCACCAGCTTGCCCTCAGCAGCCTTGGCAGAGAGGACAGACTTCAGAGCCAGGCGCTTGACCTTCTTGTTCAGGACGTAGCTGTAATCGCGGGGCTTGGGTGCGAACACGATGCCGCCGTGGGTCCACTGGGGAGCACGGGTGCTGCCCTGACGGGCGTGGCCGGTGCCCTTCTGGCGCCAGGGCTTCTTGCCGCCGCCGGAAACCTCGGCGCGGGTGAGGGCGCTCTGAGTGCCCTGTCTGCAGTTTGCGAGGTGGTTCTTGACGACCTCATGCACAACGGCGGTATTGGGCTCGATACCAAAGATCGCGTCGTTGAGCTCCACGGAACCGACTTCTGCGCCGGCCATGTTCAAAACCTTGATAGTAGACATTACTTAAGCACCCCTTTCTTACTTGTTTCTGGCGGAAGCCTTCTGCGGGTTGCGGCCGGAAGCCTTCTGCGGGTTCTTGCTGATGTCGGCACCAGCCTGCTTGACCTTGTGGGTCTTGACGGTGGACTTGATGGTGACCAGACCGCCCTTGGGGCCGGGAATGGCGCCGCAGACGACCAGCATGTTCAGCTCGGGATCAACCTTGACAACAGTCAGGTTCTGGACGGTGACCTGATCAACGCCCATGTGACCGGCGCCGATCTTGCCCTTGAAGATGTGGGCGGGGTCGATAACGCCCATAGAACCAGCATGACGATGGACGGGGCCGCCGCCGTGGGTGGTGGGGGTGCGGCCAGCGCCGTAACGCTTCACAACGCCAGCGTAGCCGTGGCCCTTGCTGGTGCCGGTAACGTCGACGAAATCGCCAACCTTGAAGGTGTCGGCCTTGACGATGTCACCGATGTTCAGCTCGGCGGCGTTGTCCAGGTCGAACTCGCGCAGGTGCTTCTTGGGAGACACGCCAGCCTTGTTCAGGTGGCCCATCTCGGGCTTGTTCAGCTTACGCTCGGGGACATCCTCGTAGCCCAGCTGGACAGCGTTGTAGCCTTCCTTTTCGGAAGTCTTCTTCTGAACGACAGTGCAGGGGCCTGCCTCGATAACGGTGACAGGGATCACACGGCCGTTCTCGTCAAAAATCTGGGACATACCCACTTTTTTGCCGATGATTGCTTTCATGTATGTTCCTCCTTGAAGGTTATTGGTCGGCTTAGATACGCTGGTAAAACGCATTGCTCTGCCGACATGACCCGTCCGTCTCGCAAGTCGACGGACATGGCAGCAAACTTTGTTGGGTGCGGGGGTGGAAATCGCTCGATTACAGCTTGATCTCGATCTCGACGCCGGCGGGCAGCTCCAGAGCCATCAGAGCCTCAACGGTCTTGGGAGAGGACTTGGTGATGTCGATCAGGCGCTTGTGAGTGCGGCGCTCAAACTGCTCACGGCTGTCCTTGTACTTGTGGACGGCGCGCAGGATGGTGACGACTTCCTTCTTGGTGGGCAGGGGGATGGGGCCGGAAACCTGGGCGCCGGTGCGCTTGGCGGTCTCGACGATCTTCTCTGCGCTCTGGTCGATGACCTGGTGGTCATAGGCCTTCAGACGAATGCGGATCATTTCTTTCTGCTGTGCCATGGTGGTGTTTCCTCCTGAAATTCGTACGTAATAGTCAACGCGGTCTCGACTTGCGTACGGCGAGAGAATTTTTCTATACGCTTAACCGTGCGTATCATTCCTACTCATGAAAAATACCGGCGTGGATATCTCCCCGGCCGGTACACTGATCATGGCGTGGCGATCTACGCAACGTACAGATCTTTCTCAGCCGCCCGATTATCGGACATACTCCCCGAAAGTTACCTCCTTGCGGAGCAATCTCCCGGTTCATCGCAGTGTTCGCAGTGGGTTTTCTCCCCCACGCGGACTTCTTGATATTACAACATGATCTTTGGAATGTCAAGAGATTTTTCTCTGTTTTTTATAATTTTTTCAAGGTTTTTTCTACGGATTGGTACCACCTATTTTTCTTTGTTTTGGCATAAAAGGAGGGCGCGCCTCCAGGCGCGCCCTTTCCCCTGTGATCAATATAATTAGTAAGCAACGCCCCAGTAGATATCGGTGGTGCACTTCTTGCCGCACACAGGGCAAACGCCCTCGGTGCCGGACTGCTGGAGAGGCATGCAGCGGGAAGAAACGCCGGCGCGCTCCTTCATGGCAAGCTCGCACTCCAGATCCCCGCACCACTTGGAGCGCAGGAAGCCGCCCTTGCCCTCGGCAATGGCCTTGGCCTCTTCGGGAGTGGAGATCTCGAAGGTGTTCTCCTCCCGGTTCTTCAGGGCCATGGCGAACATATTGTCATGGATCTCGTCCAGGAGCTTCTTGATGGTCTCCTCCAGCTCAGCCAGGGCAACCACCACCTTCTCGCCGGTATCGCGGCGGGCGATGACGCACTGCTCCTTCTCCATATCCTTAGGACCGATCTCCACGCGGACGGGCACGCCCTTCATCTCGTACTCGGCGAACTTCCAGCCGGGGGAGTTGTCGGAGTCGTCCATCTTGGCGCGGATACCGGCGGCGCTCAGGCGGTCCTTCAGACCTGCGGCGGCGTCCAGAACGCCGGCCTTGTGCTGGGCGATGGGGATGATGATGGCCTGGATGGGGGCCACGCGGGGAGGCAGCACCAGACCGTTGTCATCGCCGTGGGTCATGATGATGCCGCCGATCATACGGGTGGAAACGCCCCAAGAGGTCTGGTGGGGGTTGTGGAGCTTGTTGTCCTTGCCGGTGTAGGTGATGTCAAAGGCCTTGGCAAAGCCGTCGCCGAAATAGTGGCTGGTACCGGCCTGGAGGGCCTTGTGGTCGTGCATCATGCACTCCACGGTGTAGGTCTCCTCGGCGCCGTTGAACTTCTCCTTATCGGTCTTGCGGCCGCGGATAACGGGCATGGCCAGGAAGTTCTCCATGAAGTCAGCGTAGACGTTGAGCATCTGCATGGTCTCGGCGCGGGCCTCGTCCTCGGTGGCGTGCATGGTGTGGCCCTCCTGCCACAGGAATTCGCGGTGGCGCAGGAAGGGACGGCTGGTCTTCTCCCAGCGCAGCACGCTGCACCACTGGTTCAACATCATGGGCAGATCCCGGTGGGACTGGATAGAATTCTTAAAATACTCACAGAACAGAGTTTCGGAAGTGGGGCGGATGCAATAGCGCTCTTCCAGCTTTTCACTGCCGCCGTAGGTGACCCATGCGCAC
>JAFOCY010000122.1 GCA_017380995.1 Oscillibacter sp.
CCTCCTCATTGGGATAGCTCCAGTGTTCCGCACAGAAGGCAAAATTATACTTCCCTCGTCTCTTCTTTGGGACAGTAAAGGATCTGGATACCGCAGTCATCCTGACCGCGCATCTCCCGGATACTCTCCGAGAGGATCAATCCCGCAAGGCTCTGGGGGTCCTCCCCGTTCCAGCCGGCCAGCAAGTTCTGGATCCACTCGTCCCGGGTGGGATCCGCAACCCCGTCGCTGATGAGGACGACAAAACTCCCCGGTGTCATGGGAAGGCGGGTCTGGTCCGGCGGAGCGGGCGTCCCCCTGAGGCCTACAGGCAGGCTGGTCCCGGCGATGCGGCGGACGCTCCCGCCCTTTTTCAGGTAGCTGGGAGCCGCGCCGTACTTGTAGATCACCGCCTCGGAGGACGCCGGATCATAAATGCAAAGGTCCACGGTGGTAAAGCTGCCGCTCTCCGCTCCCCGAAGGGCCATGGCGGCATTGAGGGTCTTCAGCGCGGCTTCGGCGGCAATACCGGACTCCAGGAACTGACGCAGCAGTCTGCACACCAGGGCGGACTCCTTGCGGGCCGCTTCGCCGCTGCCCATGCCGTCGGAGAGCAGAAGACACCACTTGCCTTCCTCCGTGCAAAAGGAAAGCACCGTATCCCCGCAAACGTTCTCCCCTTCTTTAGGCCGCAATGCCGCGCCGATCCGGCAGGGGGCCGCTTGGGCGGAGGCGGGAGCCGTCTCCCCCAGACCCGCCGCCGTGGCGGCAAGCAGCTCTGAGAGCTGGGCGTACTGCCCCCGGGCGCTGCGGCGGGTCTCCTCCAACTGCCGCCGGTACTGACGGCGCAGCAAAAAGGCGGAAAGCTCGCTGTTCACCGCCGCGAGAAAGTCCGGCAGATGGATACAGCGGTCCGCAAAGTGCCGGGGAAAGTCCTTGGCCATGGCCCGCCCCCGCTCCACCAGGTAAGGCGTTGCATCGTTGAGGGCGTTGAAGGTGACGGTGTACTCACTCTGCCAGCAAAGCTGGCACAGGCCGCAGTCCCGGCAAACGTG
The DNA here is from genome assembly GCA_017380995.1 of Oscillibacter sp. GTDB lineage: Bacteria > Bacillota > Clostridia > Oscillospirales > Oscillospiraceae > Oscillibacter. The sequence goes on from JAFOCY010000122.1 coordinate 1,035, forward strand.
CTCCGCCGCCCGGTCGAAAATAATGGCGGGATTTTCATCATTGGGGGGCAGGGCGCCCCGGCCCAGGCTGTCGTAAAGGTCCCGCAGCGCCTGGGCGGCTCCCTCCACCCGGCGCTTCCAAACGGCGGCAAGGGGCGCTTCCTCGTTGGGGATCTCCGGTTTCTTCTGGATGCGCTTGCCTCCAAACAATCGCCCCGGCAGCGCCAAAAAAGCTGCCGATGCCCCCGCGGACTCCAGCAAAAGGCTCCATGCAAGACTATCGGTGGAATGGAGCAAGGCGGCACAGACGGCGGCAAAAAAGGCAGCAGATGCCCGGATCCGCCGCTTTCCGCTCTGACTTGCGGCTGCAAGGGCCCCCAGGCCGAAGGCGGCGGTAAAGACCTGGGCGCCGCAGCAAATATCCGCCATGATCCCCAGGCCCAGTCCCGCCGCCGTACCGGCTGCGCTCCCCAGGTCTACAGCGGTATAGAGGACCAGCAGCGCCAAAAGGCAGCGGCTGAAGGAGCAGCCCAGCACCTCCACTTCCTCAAAAGCCAGCAGGATGGCCGCCGCCAGCAACAGCGCCCCATCCCGCATCTCTCCCTCCCGGCGCAGAAGGGGCCAAAAAAGATAGGCAGAGGCGGCGGTCAGGGCGGTCGCCCCCAGACACAGGGGAAGATCCTGCCAGGGTGTCAGGGACTGGACCACATAGATGCCCCCCACAGCGGCAAACAGGGCCGCCGCCAGAGCTGCATTGATCCGCCGCCGGGTCAGGATGGCTGTCCCCCGGAAAGCGGCAGAGGCCGTGAAGATGAGGACCGCCGCCGCCAGATGGGGCAGGGCCTGCACAAAATCCAGAAAGAGAAAACTTCCCAGAACCGTCCCTCCCAGGGCGGCAGCCGTATCACGCCCCGTTCCGGCCGCCGCAAGAAACCCCAGTGCAAAGGGCGCGCAGCCCCCGGGGGTGAGCACAGCGGTCAGCACCGCCGACAGCAGAAAAACAGCGCCCTGGCGGAGCAGCCGGGCGTCCTTGGGGATGCGGATGGTGGTCATAGCCTGTCCCTCCTGGTGGTGGTATTTTTTACCAGTGTAGTGCATAGGGAGGAAAAAGACCGTCGGGAAATGGGACGGAGGATTTTCCCACCCCGCCTCCTTTTGACATTCCCCTGCGTCCATGCTACAATAAATTGAATTTTTATGTTTTTTTGGAGGTTTTCCATGCTGATCGGAAATGTTGTGATCGATTCCAAGCTGTCTCTTGCTCCCATGGCAGGGGTAACGGACGTGGCTTTCCGCCAGATCTGCGCGGAAATGGGCGCAGGCCTCACCTGCACAGAGCTGGTCTCTTCCAAAGCCCTGTGCTATAAGGACAAAAAAACCTTCTCCCTGCTCCAGCAGTTCCCCGGAGAGCATCCCGCGGCGGTCCAGATCTTTGGCAACGACCCCGTCTGCATGGCGGAGGCGGCACAACTTGCCATCGAATATACCGGAGCGGACATCCTGGATATCAACATGGGCTGCCCCATGGGAAAGATCGTCAATAACGGCGACGGCGCCGCCCTCATGAAGGACCCGGAAAAGGCGGGCCGCATCGTGGAGGCCGTTGTCAAGGCGGTGCAGGTCCCCGTCACCGCCAAGTTCCGCCGGGGCTGGGATATGGGCAGCTGCAACTGCGTGGAGTTTGCAAAAACGCTGGAGGCGGCGGGCGTCAGCGCCGTTGCCGTCCACGGCCGCACCCGGGCCCAGGTCTACGGCGGCAACGCCGACTGGAACTGCATCCGGGAGGTGAAGGAGGCCGTGAAGGTCCCCGTCATCGCCAACGGCGATATCTGGGAAGCCAAGGACGTTCTGCGCATTTTACAGCACACCAAGGCGGATATGGCCATGATCGGCCGGGGCTGCTTTGGCAATCCCTGGATCTTCCAGCAGGCAAAGGCACTGCTGGAGGGGAATCCCCTTCCGGAGCTTCCTCCCCTGGCGGAGCGGTGCGATGTTGCCGTGCGGCAGTTTGAGCTTGCCGCCCAGGCCAAGGGAGAGCGGGTGGCCATTCTGGAGGCCCGCAAGCACTACTGCTGGTATCTCAAGGGCGTGTCCCATTCCGGATACTATAAGGAACAGATCGTGCAGATGAATACCCTGGAGGATGTCTACCGCGTCACCAAGGGCATCAAGAGGGACCTTGCATGAAGGAAGACCTGCTTTTAGAAAAAGCCCGCCATGGAGACCAGGAGGCTTTTGGCGAGCTGGTAAGGCTCTACGAAAAGAAGGTCTACGCCCTGACACTGCGGATGTGCAAAAATCCGGATGACGCCGCCGAGGCCGCCCAGGAGGCCTTTGGCAATTGTACAGGAAGTAAATCTCTTACCTTCACAATCGAAAAAGCAACTCCTCTTATTCAGACTGCACCAACCGCTAGCAAAATTCATGTAGGTACAGCTTTGGCTTCTTCTGATTTGATTGGTGGAATGGCTGTAAGTGATAATAGCATCAGCATGAAAGGAACTTTTAGCTGGAAAGATGGCTCAATTGTTCCTACTCTTGAAGATAGTGGCGTAACAAAATATACCGTTGTATTCACACCAGAGGACTCAAATCATTACACCACCGCCGAAGTAGACATCACGGTACTGGTAGACCCAAAGCCTCTCGCTGGCATCGATGTATCATTAAATAATGGATCTGTATATATCTATACTGGAAAAGAGATTAAACCTGTTGTTCTTGTCAAATTTGAAAATACGCTTCTTGAAGAGGGCAAGGATTATCAAGTTTCCTATGAAAACAATATAAATGTTGCTACTATGGCTACTGAGAATGCTCCTACTGTAGTGGTAGAAGGTATCGGTGATTACTCAGGTAGTAAATCTCTCAAATTTACCATTGAAAAAGCAACTCCTCTTATTCAGACTGTACCAACCGCTAGCAAGATTCAAGAGGGAGACGCTTTGTCATCTTCTACTTTATCAGGCGGAGTTGCACTAAACGGAATTCCGATGAATGGAAACGATGTAAGTGGCAATCATTTGAACTTTGTAGACGGAACCTTCCGTTGGAAGGATGGCACAATTATTCCTACAGTTGCAGATAGTGGTGTAACAAAATACGCAGTGGTATTCACACCAGATGATACAGACAATTACAACACTTTTGAATTTGGTATTACTGTTATCGTAGAAAAAAAATCTAGTACAGATCAACCTAGTTCCAGTAATACTGGTACTCAGAAACCTGGTTCTGGAGATTCTGGCTCTGGAAACTCTGACACTCAGAATTCTGGCTCTGGAGATTCTGGCACAGATAAACCAGCTACCCAAC
>JAFOCY010000123.1 GCA_017380995.1 Oscillibacter sp.
CAAAGCCTTGGGCCGCAAGGGTTTTGGACGCGCTCCTCCATTGCCCCTCCACGGCAGGTACCGAAGAACTGGGGCACCTGGAGATGATTGGTGCCTTGGTCCATCAGCTGACCCGCAATCTGAATGAAGAGCAAATCAAAGACTCTAACTTTGCTCCTTATTTTGTGGATCATACTGCCGGTGTCTATCCTACCGCTGCCTCCGGATATCCCTGGACCGCAGCCAGCATCCAGGTATCCGGTGATACGATTGCGGATCTGAGTGAAGACCTTGCCGCCGAACAAAAAGCCCGGAAAACTTATGACAACATCCTGCGCCTTTCTGATGATCCGGATGTGAATGATGTCATTAAATTCCTGCGGCAGCGAGAGGTGGTTCACTTCCAGCGCTTCGGCGAAGGTCTGAGACTTGCTAAAGAGAAAATGAATCAGAAAAATGTGTATTTTATGAATCCCTCCTTCGACAAGTAATATTCCGGGACAGCGGCATATGCCGCTGTCCTGTTTTATATCGAGGGGAAAAGGAATCTAAAATCATGAAATCATGTTTGTACTTTCCTGTATTTCGTGTTATACTGCCTGTATCTGAATGAACCAAAGGAGTTTTCATCATGTTTGATCTTCATGCGATTGAGTTGGAGGACTGCCCTGTTTGCCGTGGTACCGGTCTGATGCAGGAGGAAAATGGCTGGTGCGTGTATGTGGAGTGCCTGGATTGCGGCAGCCATACCGCGGAACTGCGTTATAACAATGAAGAGGAGCGGGAAACCGCCGCCCGTCAGGCAGCCAGTACCTGGAATATGGGCAAGGTCGTTCACACCGGAGCCAGTGATTGATAAAAATGGAGCATCTGCATTGCAGATGCTCCATTTTTTATATCAAAATACCGTTGCAGTGGTCAATCTCGTGCTGGATGATTTGAGCGGTCCAACCTGTAAAGGTCTTCAACCGGGTTTGAAATGTTTCGGTTTGATATTGGACCTTAATCGACCGGTAGCGCTTGGCGGTACGCCGTCCGGGGAGAGACAGGCATCCTTCCTCTGTGGTATAGGGTCCGGAGGTTTTCACGATCTCTGGGTTAAACATGACCATATAAGTCCCCTCGTTGTCAAAGGCAATGATGCGTTTGGCAACACCGATCATATTGGCCGCCATACCGACACAGACTTCCGCATTGGCAGATAAAGTATCCAGCAGGTCACGGGCAATCTCCAGATCCTGTTCATCTGCCGGAGAGGACTTCATGGAGAGAAACAGCTGATCTTTCATGATAGGACGAACCATAAATTCACTCCTTCTTTTCAAGTTCACTGACTGCAGCGGCGCCCAGGATCAGGACTGCGCCAACAGCTTCCGTCAAATACATGGGTTCGCACAAAATAAGGACGGAAGCCAGAACCGCCACCACAGGATCCACATAGCTGATGACCGCCACGCTCTGGGCAGGAATAAACTCCATAGAGCCGAAATAGAGATAATAGGTGATGCCGGTATGCACAACGCCAACCAAAAGCAGCATCATCAGCGGTCCAACCTCAAAGGTAAGTTCTTCGGGAGCTACTGTGAAAAGGCAGTAAGGCAGCATTGTCAAAGCAGAAACGCCTAACTGAAAGACCGTCTTCTCATAGGCCGAGATTTCGTGGATATGTTTGTTGCAAAGCACAATGGCCGCATACAGCACTGCCGCCGCCAGACCCAGCAAAATTCCCTTCAGTTCTCCAGCGGAGGGGATCCCTTCAGAAAGAATGCCGGAAATGCACACCATGCCGCCTAAAGACGCCAATACGCAAAGCAGCTTGCGCATGGTCAGCCTTTCCTGTAAGGCCAGAGGTGAAATCAGGATAATGAGGATCGGAGCCATATAATAACAAAGCGTAGAAACCGCAACAGAGGTATAGTTGTAGGATTCAAAGAGCAAGATCCAGTTAAAGCCCAGGAGAATACCGGAGATCAATAGCCAACGAAAATTCTTTTGAATAGAGGTTCGGGAGAGAGGCTCTTTTTTCATGGCTATCACGGCCAGCAAAAAAATCGTTCCGATCAAGCCTCTTGCCAGTGCGATCACAGAGCTGGGCATGGGGATCCATCGAACAAAAAGTCCGATGGTACCAAAGATGAACATGGCCGCAGTCATACGCAGTTTGGCGGTATTCATCGTCATTTTTTCTTCTCCTTTTCAGGTAGTTGGGCCAAAATCACAGCCAGCAGCATAAGCACGCAGCCAAAGTATTCCTTTCCGCTCATCTTGTCTCCAAGGATCAAAGCGCCGGAAAGTGTTGCAAATACGGATTCCAAACTCAGCAGCAGCGACACGATCGTAGGATTGGAATCCTTCTGCGCCAGGATCTGAAGTGTATAGGCAACACCGCTGGAGAAAATGCCAACATACAAAATGGGGCCGATACAGGTAAAGATCGCCCCCCAGGAAGGGTTTTCCGCTACAAACATACCAACGGAAGAAAGAATGGCACAAACCAAGAACTGCATACAGGAGAGGTGAACACCATCTACCTTCTGCGTGAAATGGTCAATGGTTAAAATGTGGACTGCGTAGCAGAACGAGCAGAGCAGCACATAGAAGTCACCAATGGTGATGGACAGATCTTCTGTAATGCACAGGCAATAAAGGCCAAAAACTGCCAAAATAACACTGATCCAGATAGCTCTGGGCGCTTTCTTTTTCAGGAAAAGTCCTGCAATGGGAACGATCACGATGTACAGCGCGGTGATAAAGCCTGCCTTACCGGACGTGGTAGTCTCCAAGCCCTTTTGCTGGAGGTTGGACGCCACCGTCAAAGCAACGCCGCAGCAGATACCTCCCAGAACCAGATCTCGTCTGCTGCCGGCGATGGCTTCTTTTACAGCACCGTTATTTGTTTTTCGCAGTTTCCGGAAGATCACGCACAGCACCGCAAGGAACAAAAACGCCACAAGGGACCGAGCGGTATTAAAGGTAAACGCTTCCACATAATCCGCACTGACGCTCTGGGCGACAAAAGAAGTTCCCCAGATCAAGGCTGCAACAATCGGAAATACGTTTTGGCGTACATGGTTGACTTTCATGGTACTTGCTCCTAACAGGTTTTCATGATATACTTTGTGACAGTAAATCACAACATTTTCGTATTTTAGCACTGAGGTGAGAAAATGGCAAGACTTTCCCGGGAATTCTACGATGGAGACACCGTTGAAATTGCAAAAAAGCTGCTTGGAAAGTATCTTGTTCGCCGTTTGGAGGATGGAAGGATGCTTGTTGGGCGCATCACGGAAACCGAAGCCTATATAGGACGCTGTGACAAGGCCTGCCATGCCTACAATTACCGTAAAACAGAGCGGACCTCCACCCTATTTTCTCAGCCTGGCACTGCCTATGTGTATTTGATCTATGGGATGTATGACTGTTTGAATTTTGTTACCGAGCCGGAGGGGGAACCCTCGGCAGTGCTGCTGCGTGGAGTAGAGCCTGTTTATGGAACTGAAACCATGCGCCGCCTGCGCTATGGGGACAAGCCTGATACCCCTTACCGAAGGAAGAACTTTTTAAATGGCCCCGGCAAAGTTTGCAAGGCCTTTGGGATCACCCGGGCGCAAAACCGTGTGGACCTGACAACCAGTGAGGAACTGTTTCTTTGCGATTCACCGAAGGATGTGGGTCTTCCCTGCCCTGATCCCCGGAAAGAGCGGCTTTGCACCGGCCCCCGGATCGGTGTGGATTATGCGGAGGAAGCAAAGGATTTTCCTTGGCGATTCTGGCTTGAAAAGGAGGAGATATAATGTTTTTCTTTGATATGGACGGAACTCTTATTAATTCCAATGGCGTATGGAAGGATGTAGACCGGGAGTTCCTGGCCCGGCGGGGTATGAAATATACGCAAGCTTATTATCAGGGTGTGGCCCATACCATTTTCCCTCTGGCAGCCAAATTCACCAAGGAATTCTGCAATCTTCCGGAAAGCGAAGAGGAGATCATGGCGGAGTGGATGGAGCTTGCCAAAGACGCTTACGCCAATGTGACGGTGAAACCCGGCGTTCGGGCCTACTTAAAGCAGTGTAAAGCGGAAGGCCGGAAGATGTCGTTGGTGACTTCTGCCGTTCCGGAGCACTGTTATACTGCCATGGAAAAGCTGGAGATCATCAAATATTTTGATCAGATCACCTTTGCGCAGGAACTGGGTCTTGAGAAAAAAACGCCGGAACTTTGGCGAGAGGCGGCAAGGCGCAATGGCGTAGAGCCTGAACGCTGCACCATCTTTGATGATAGTCTCGCCGCCTGTCAGGGAGCACGCCTTGCCCGGATGCGGGTAGTGGGCGTGTA
>JAFOCY010000124.1 GCA_017380995.1 Oscillibacter sp.
ATGAGCGTAGAGATATCGCGGAAATCAGCATCCACGAAAACGATATGAAACAGATCCCGCGTATGAACGCCAGGGTAAATGAAGAAATTTTTGACCTGTATGGGACCGAGCTGGCTCCCCAGACCTGAGGGTATCCAAAGTGTCAGGTCATGCAAAAAAGGACGGCAATGCCGCCCTTTTTTGATTTACTTCTTCCGGAAGCCAGCCACGCCGAAGGCAGCAGGACCGCCGTGGGTGGTAATGACGCCGTTGGCCCGGACCCAGCAGATCTCCTTGAAGCCCAGGGACTTGGCAGTTTCCTCCGCCGTGCGGACCACCTCTTCTTCCAGGCCTACGGTATGGACCATCCACAGTCTTTCCCGGTCCAGAGCATACTTTTCCGCATAATCCCGCACCAGCTCCGCCGCAACTTTTACCATCTTTCCCCGGTACTTCTTGGTGGCCATGAGCTTGCCTTCCAGGATCTCGATGCAGGGGTGCAGACTCAGGATGCGGCTTCCCAGGTAAGCGGCGTTGCTGACGCGGCCGCCGGCCCGGAGAAACTCCAGGTTATCCGGTAAAAAGCCCATCTGCATCCGTGCACTCAGGTCCTCCGCCGCCTTCACCGCCTGTTCCAAAGACATCCCCGGATTCTTTTCCAGCAGCTCCGCCATGGCAACCACCACAGCGCACTGGCCAACAGATACCTGTCGGGTATCCACAGCCGTCACATAATCCCGGCCCTCCGCAGCGATCACCGCACTCTGATAAGAGCAGGTGGTTATGGCAGAATAGGCAAGATAGAGGATGTGGGCCTCAGGGTCCTCCGCGTGAATGGCATCAAAAACCACTGCGAAATCCTCCGGGGTAGACCCACTGGTAGTAGGCAGCTTGCCCGTGGTACGGTAATAGGTCCGGATCTCCTCAGGGTCGAACGATCCGTCATCCACCGTCCGGGTATCAAAGGTCACGTGCATGGGGACCAGGCGGATATGATAGCGCCGGGCAAGCTCGGGCGTAATATCAGAACCGGTCTCAGCCAAAAGGATCAAAGAAGACATAGGCAGTCCTTTCCGGCGCAGTGCGCCGTTTCATTTTTTACAACTTTTTCATCTGGTATTCTAAACCATATGTTCTATACTGTCAAGCAAGATGTGTCCGCTTTTTAATTTTCCCCTCCGCTTACAAAAAATTCACGGAAGAAGCCGCGGCAAAGGGATGATGTGTATGAAGACAACTCAAAATTCTACGCGGAATTGATTTCGCCGCGGGGCAAAATTAGCGGTTGCCCTTTCTTCCAAAACTTGTTATACTGGATGCAACTTTTGGAAAGAGGCCGAAAAAATGCTAAAAGATGCTTTTTTTGACGTATATACCAAGTTTAAGCTGCATTTTTACAAAGAGATCTTCCAGCGCTTCCAGACCCGGGAGGCAAGTCTCACCACGGTAGAGACCTTCTGCATGGAGACCATCCTGGCCCTGGGCAGACCCACGGTCAATGAATTTGCCACCTTCATGTGCATCTCTCCCCCCAACGCCGCTTATAAGGTCAACAGCCTCGCGAAAAAGGGCTACATCCACCGTGTTCAGTCCGAGACAGACCGGCGGGAATTCCATCTGGAAGTGACCCAGAAGTATATCGATTACTATAACATCAGCTCCGCTTACCGGAGCGTGGTCATGGAGCGCATTGCAGAGCGGTTTTCCCCGGAGGACTGTGCAAAGCTGGAAGAAATGCTGAACATCATCAGTCAGGAACTGATGCCGGAGATCTCGATCCCCCACGCGAGAATTCCGGAAAACTGAACCCCCACAGGCTCCGTATGATACGGAGCCTGTTTGATGTTCCATCTCCCTTTTGGACCGATTCAGGAAATAAAGAACCTCCTTCCGCCAAAGCGACGGAAGGAGGCATCTTCCAAGACAGCAGCGGCAAATGGGACTTTGTTATTGCAGATCAGGCTGCTGTCCATCGTGGGCTAACCACTTACACTCCGTAATTTCCATATCGGTAAATGTTGCTTTGAATGATGAATCTTCGGGACTGCAGGCATAAATGCCAAAGCGAATCGTTCCGCCGCCTTTCCACATATGGCATACACGCATCTGCTTGAATGTAACGCCGTCTTGTGAACATTCTATGCAGTAATCATCGTTGCGGCGGCTGAACCTGTACCACATTGACTTGATGTTCGCATCAATTTCAGTAGTTGCCCAATCCGAATAGCCATTGTTTGTAACAACGCTCCCAAGGTGCTGAAATCTGTCGTTTTCATATTCGATGGAACCCTTGAACCAGTTTTCGCTGTCAAGATACATGACGATTCCGCACTGGTCAAACCTGTGTTTGCTTTGGAATTGCGTTTTGACCGTGAAAGAGAAAAATTGATCCCCGGTTTCCAGCTGCAAAACAGGCGCATTATCATTTCTGAAATGATAATATGTTCTCTGCCATAAATCCGTGTGCGGACTTGTAACGATTTCAATTTTATCATTCGATATTGCGTAATCCGCAGGTTCCCGTGTCCATTTCCATTGATTGATATCAAGATTCATCATAACGCCCCCACAATTTCTGATTGATTTTCCTGCTTACTTTATCATATTTTCCCGATTCAATCAACGCATGGCGAAATAGACAAACTTATTCCCTGTTAGTTCCACAGGTAAAAGGGACTTTTCCATTCTCTACTTGCGCTTTTCTCCGTTCAATGTTAGAATATTAAATTGAAAAATTGCGAAATACAGCAAAAGGAGCTTTACACATATGAAACTTGGTATCGTGGGACTTCCTAACGTAGGCAAGTCCACCCTGTTCAACGCCATCACCAATGCCGGCGCCGAAAGCGCCAACTACCCCTTCTGCACCATCGACCCCAACGTGGGCATGGTGGCCGTGCCCGATGAGCGGCTGGATAAGCTGGCCGAGATGTACGAGCCCGACAAGAAGACCCCCGCCGTCATCGAGTTCGTGGATATCGCCGGCCTTGTCAAGGGCGCCAGCCAGGGCGCCGGCCTTGGCAACAAGTTCCTGGCCAACATCCGCGAGACCGACGCCATCGTCCACGTGGTGCGCTGCTTTGACGATGAAAACATCATGCACGTGGTGGCCGACGCCGGCACCAACGTGCCTGTGGATCCTCTGGGCGACATTGAGACCATCGACCTGGAGCTGATTATGGCGGACCTGGAAATGGTGAACCGCCGCATCGACCGGGCCACCAAGGCCGCCAAGGGCGACAAGAAGTTCCTCCACGAGGTGGAGGTCTTCAAGGGCCTGGCTGAGCACCTCAACGCCGGCAAGTCCGCCCGCACCTACGAGTGCGACAAGGAGGATATGGCCCTCATCGCCACTTCCGACCTTCTCAGCCTCAAGCCCATCATCTACGCCGCCAACACCGACGAAGAGGGCTTCACCAACCTGGAGGGCAACGAGTACTTCCAGCAGGTGAAGAAGCTGGCTGAGGCCGAGGGTGCCCAGGTCCTCCCCATCTGCGCCCGCATGGAGCAGGACATCGCCGAGCTGGAGGGTGAGGAGAAGCAGATGTTCCTGGAGGAGCTGGGCGTCAGCGAGTCCGGTCTGGACCGTCTCATCAAGTGCTCCTACGCCCTTCTGGGCCTGATCTCCTTCCTGACCTACGGTAAGGATGAGTGCCGCGCATGGACCATCCGCAAGGGCACCAAGGCCCCTCAGGCCGCAGGCAAGATCCACTCCGACATTGAGCGCGGCTTCATCCGCGCCGAGGTCATCGCCTATGAGGACATGATGAAGTGCGGCAGTGTTACCGCCGCCAAGGAGAAGGGCCTGCTCCGCAGCGAAGGCAAGGAGTATATCGTCCAGGACGGTGATATGGTCTACTTCCGCTTCAACGTTTGATAGAAAAATATCCCCGGATGCACAGCATCCGGGGATATTTTTTACTTACTGAGGATCATGGTAAACTCGTCGCCTTTGAGTTCCACAGCTACTTTGTAGCCCATGGTGCCCGCCAGGCGGGTGATATTCTCCACAGCCACCTTTGCGTCGCACAGAACC
>JAFOCY010000125.1 GCA_017380995.1 Oscillibacter sp.
CAAGAATTTCCTGCCCACATCGTACCATGTCCGCCTTTTGAAAAAATCACAAAAAGATAACAAAAACCTGCCGCAGAATTTTTGTTTCCGCGGCAGGTTTTTTTCATTTTTTTAGCGGTGCTCAGCGTGCCAGATGTTGTCTGCGTACTCGGCAATAGAGCGGTCAGCAGCGAAGATGCCGCTGCGGGCAATATTGTGCAGGCTCATGCGGTTCCACTGAGTGGGATCGGCATAAGTCTCCTCCATACGCTTGGAGGCCTTGCGGTAAGAGCTATAGTCGGCCAGGAGCATATACTCGTCTGCAGGGCTGCCGCCGGCGCCAAACAGCAGGCGCTGGTACAGGTCCTCGTAGCTCACGCCGTCGCCAAAGCCGGTGCGCAGGGCATCCAGGCAGCGGCGCAGCTTCTCGTCCCGGTTGTACATGATCTGGGGGGCATAGCCGGCCTGCTTCATGTCCACGACCTCATCGGCGTGGAGGCCGAAGAGGAACATATTCTCGTCGCCCAGGACCTCGTGCATCTCAACATTTGCGCCGTCCAGGGTACCGATGGTCAGGGCACCGTTCATCATGAACTTCATGTTGCCGGTACCGCTGGCCTCCTTGCCGGCGGTGGAGATCTGCTGGGAGACCTCGCTTGCGGGCATCAGCTTCTCAGCCAGGGACACGCGGTAGTTCTCCAGGAAGACCACCTGCAGCTTATCCTTGCAGACAGGGTCCTTGGCGATCTGGTCGGCCAGGGAGTTGATGAGGCGGATGATGCGCTTTGCCACGGCATAGCCGGGGGCGGCCTTGGCGCCGAAGAGGAAGGTCTGGGGCTGAACGATGGCGTTGGGGTTCTCCTGCAGCTCCTGATAAAGGGAGATGATGTTCAGGACGTTGAGCAGCTGGCGCTTATACTCGTGGAGGCGCTTGACCTGCACGTTGAAGATGGAATCGGGGTTCAGGATGACACCCTGGGTCTTCTTGGCATAGCGGGCAAACTCCTCCTTGTTGGCACGCTTGATGGCGGCCAAACGCTCCAGCACGGCAGCGTCATCGGCGTAAGCATCCAGCTTCTGGAGGGTCAGGGGCTTGGAGAGATAATCCTTACCACCGGTAAGATCGCAGATGAGGCCATCCAAACCGGGGTTGATCTCGCTGAGCCAGCGGCGGTGGTCGATGCCGTTGGTGACGTTCTGGAACTTCCAGGGCTCCATGCCGCAGGCTTCCTTAAAGACGTCCTTGCGCAGGATCTCAGAGTGCAGGGCGGAAACGCCGTTGACAGCCATGCCGCCTGCAATGCAGAGGTTGGCCATCCGGACCTCGCCGCCCCAGATAATGGCCATCTTGGCGGTCTTCTCGGGATCGTGGTAGAACTCCTCCACCTTGCGCTGCCAGCGGCCGGAGATCTCCTGGATGATCTGCCACACGCGGGGCAGCAGGCTCTCCATCAGGCCCTGGGGCCAACGCTCCAGTGCCTCAGCCAGAACGGTGTGGTTGGTGTAAGCCACGGACTGGGTGGTGATCTCCCAGGCCTCATCCCAGCTCATACCGGCCTCGTCAATGAAGATGCGCATCAGCTCGGGAACCACGAGAGCGGGGTGGGTGTCGTTGATCTGGATGACGTTCTTCTCGTGGAAGTTCTTCAACGTGCCGTAGGTGTTCAGGTGCTTGGTGGCGATGGACTGGATGGTTGCGGAAACGAAGAAGTACTGCTGCTTGAGGCGCAGGGACTTGCCTTCGTAGTGGTTATCTTCGGGATAGAGGATCTTGGCGATGGTCTCGGCCATGGCCTCGTCCTCAGAGGCCTTCAGATACTCGCCCTTGGAGAACAGGGCCATATCCACGGGCTTGACAGCGCGGGCATCCCACAGGCGCAGCGTGTTCACATGCTCGGTATCATAACCGGCAACCACCATATCACAGGGGATCGCCTGGACGATGGTAGCGTTCTCGTTGACGATGTGGTGGTGACCGTCATTCCAGAACTCACGGAGCTGGCCGCCAAAGCGGACCTCCTGAGCCTCATCGGGCTTGGGCAGGAGCCATGCCTGGCCCAGGTCCTTCCAGTTATCGGGCAGCTCCACCTGCTGGCCTTCCACGATCTTCTGCTTGAAGATACCCAGCTCATAGCAGATGGAATAGCCGGTAGCAGGGATCTCCAGGGTGGTCATGGAATCCAGGTAGCAGGCAGCCAGGCGGCCCAGACCGCCGTTGCCGAGGCCTGCATCGGGCTCCACCTCAAAGATATCACCGCTCTTGAAGCCCAGGTGATCCAGGGCTTCCTTCAGCTGAGGCAGAACATCCAGGTTATAGGCGTTCTTCATCAGGCTGCGGCCCATCAGGAACTCCAGGGACAGGTAGTGGACCTGCTTTTTCTGGTTGCGGCGGGTATCCATGTTGGTACGCACAGAGCGCATAGCCATCACGTCACGCAGCACGAGAGCGCTGGCCTTCATCATCTCCTGATCGGTGGCCTCCTCGGGAGTCTTGCCGAAGCTGAGCATCAGCTTCGCGGCCAGGGCTTCTTCCATAGTCTTGGTGGTGTAAGATGTCATGGGATCCTTCTTCTCCGCCGTGTTTTCCGTACACGGCGTCCTTTCTTGTTGGGATTTCTATCTTTCTTCCGTCTTAAGGGGTATTTTACTCTGCCTTGGGCTCTTCCTCAGCCTTGGCAGCGGCTTTCTTGGTGGTTTTGCGGGTACGCTTGGGCTTTTCTTCGGTCTCGGCGGCAGGGACCTCTTCAGCAGTCTCTGCGGCCTTCTTGGTGGTCTTGCGGGTGCGCTTGGGCTTCTCCTCGGCCACAGCCTCGGCGGCAGGGGTCTCCTCGCCTGCCTCAGCAGCCTTCTTGGTGGTCTTGCGGGTACGCTTGGGCTTTTCCTCACCCTCGGCAGACTCTGCCTTCTTGGTGGTCTTACGGACACGCTTGGGCTTTTCCACAGGGGCCTCTTCCACAACGGGCTCCACAACTTCCTCGCCGGGCATGGGAAGGCCGGTGATGGTGCAGTAGATGTTCAGATACTCCCTGGCGCTCTTGGCCCAGCTGAAATCACCCTCCATGGCGCGCTGGCGCAGGCGGGCAAAGGCCTCGGCATCCTCCTTATAGAGGCTGACTGCCTCACCGATGACATGGAGCATATCATGGGCGTTATAGTTTTCAAAGCTGAAACCGTTGCCGCTGTCATTCCAGGACTGGTAGGCATGGACGGTATCCTTGAGGCCGCCGGTCTCGCGGACGATGGGCACAGTGCCGTAGCGCATGGCGATCATCTGGCTGAGGCCGCAGGGCTCGCTCTTGGAGGGCATCAGGAACAGATCAGCGCCGGAATAGATGGCCATGGAGAGGGCCTCATTGTAATCCAGGCGCACACCCAGACGGCCGGGATACTGCTCCGCAGCCCAGGCGAAAAACTCCTCAAAGCGCTGATCGCCCTTACCCAGGACCACCATCTGCACAGGGAGTTCCATCATATCATGAAGCACGGCGCAAATCAAGTCCAAACCCTTATGAGACACCAGGCGGCTCACAATGGCGATGATAGGAGTCTCAGCATCCTCGTTCAGGCCCATCTCACGCTGGAGGGCCAGCTTGCACTCGGCCTTGCCGGCCATGTTATCAACGGAATAGTTGGCGGCGATGATCTTGTCGGCTGCTGGATCGTAGCGGACCATGTCGATGCCGTTGAGCACGCCGCTGAGCTTATAGTCGCACTGGCTCATGATGCCCTCCAGGCGGTGGGCAAAGTAAGCCTGCTTGAGTTCACTTGCGTAGGTGGGAGAGACAGCGTTGATGGCGTCAGCACAGAGCAGAGCGCCCTTGAGGAGGTTCACATCGCCGTCCATCATGATGGTGCCATCCTCAGCCCAGCCGGAGGGCAGGCCGAAAATATACTCCAGGCTATCCCGGCCGGTACGGCCCTGATACTCCACGTTGTGGACA
>JAFOCY010000126.1 GCA_017380995.1 Oscillibacter sp.
CGCCGCCCCCCTGGTGAGCGCCGAGAGCGTGGATATGGACAAGGCCTGGTTCGGCTCCCGCTATGATAAGGGCACCGCCGACTATGTGAACTGCCCCATGAACGAAGAAGAATACAACGCCTTCTGGGAGGCCCTGACCACCGCCGAAGAGGCGGAGGTCCACGGCTTTGAGGACAGCATGGTCTTTGAGGGCTGTATGCCTGTGGAGGTCATGGCCCGCCGGGGACATGATACCCTGCTGTATGGCCCCCTGAAGTCCAGAGGACTGGACGATCCCCGTACCGGCCGCTGGCCCTATGCTGTGGTGCAGCTGCGCCGGGATAACAGCGAAGGAAGCGTCTATAATCTGGTGGGCTTCCAGACCCACCTGCGCTTCCCCGAGCAGCGCCGGGTATTTTCCATGATTCCCGCCCTGCATGATGCGGAGTTTTTGCGCTACGGTGTGATGCACCGCAATACCTTTATTGATTCTCCCCGGCTGCTGGACCGGTATTACCGGCTGAAGAAGGAGCCCCGCATCGCCTTTGCCGGCCAGATGACCGGCGTGGAGGGCTACGTGGAGTCCGCCGCTTCCGGCTTCCTGGTGGGCGTGGAGCTTGCCCGGCGTTTGGCGGGGAAAGAGCCCATCGACTTCCCCAAGGAGACGGCCATCGGCGCTCTGGGCCTGTATATCTCCAACCAGTCTGTCGGAAACTTCCAGCCCATGAACATCAACTTCGGCATCATTCCGCCCCTGGACCACCGGGTCAAGGGCAAGAGAAACAAGAACGCGGAGCTTTCCCAGCGCTCCCTTGCCATCATTGAAACGCTGAAAGAGGAGGTACTGGCATGAAGATCATCGTAGACGCCATGGGCGGCGACAACGCTCCCCAGGCAGTGGTCCAGGGCGCATTGGACGCCCACAAGACCTTAGGCGTGGACATTTTGCTGGTGGGCCGCGCCGCGGACATCCTCAAGTGTGTGGAGGTCTGCGGAGAGACCACTCTCCCCAAGGGTGTGGAGATCCGGGACGCCAGCGAAGTGGTGGAGATCTGCGATGACCCCGCCACCGCCTTCAAGGTAAAGAAGGATTCCTCCCTCACCGTGGGACTGAACCTTCTGAAAGACGGTCAGGGTGACGCTTTCGTCTCCGCCGGCTCCACTGGTGCGCTGCTGGCCGGCGCGACTTTGGTGGTCAAGCGGATTCGCGGCCTGCGCCGGGCCGCCATGGGCCCTGTGATCCCGGTGTTCGGCGGCCGGGCAGTCCTTTGCGACTGCGGCGCCAACGCCGAGTGCACCCCGGAGTACCTGCTGCAGTTCGCCTATCTTGGCAGCTTCTACGCCAAGCGCGTTCTGGGTGTTGAGAACCCCAGAGTGGGCCTTCTCAACATCGGCGCCGAGGAGACCAAGGGCGATACCCTCCGCCTGGAGACCCACACCCTGCTCAAGGCCGCAGGCGAGGCCGGCCGCATCAACTACATTGGCTCCATTGAGGGCAACGATGCCATGATGGGCGAGGCGGACGTGATCGTGGCCGACGGTTTCACCGGAAACGTCTTCCTCAAGTCCATGGAGGGCGCGGCCAAGTTCATGTTCAAGGAGCTGAAGAAGGTCCTCTATTCCTCCGCCAAAACGAAGATCGGCGCCATGCTCATCAAGAACGACCTGGCCTCCATGAAAAAGCTCCTGGACCCCAGTGAGGTGGGCGGAACCGCCTTCCTCGGCATCTCCAAGCCTGTCATCAAGGCCCACGGCTCCTCCGATGCCCGGGCCATTACCAACGCCATCCTCCGGGCCAGGGAATACGCCGAAAGCGGCTTCATTGCCGACATCGAGGCCAATATCTCCGCCATGAAGGTGGAGCGTGTCAAAGAGAGCTAAAAGCAAGAAACCCCCTTGACATGTGCGGGGGAGTTGCCGTATGATTGCCTCAGTAAAGAAACTATATTTTTCCTGAGGAGTGTTGATCATTATGTCTATGGAAGAAATTTTTAAAACGATCCAGAGCCTGATCGCCGAGCAGTTCGCTGTGGAACCCGAGGAAGTTACCATGGAGACCGCCCTGGAAGAGGATCTGGGCGCCGACTCTGTGGACCTGGTGGAACTGGTCATGGCCATGGAGGAAGAGTTTGAGATCGGTGAAGTTGGCGAGGAGGAGCTGGGCGGCATGAAGACCGTGGGCGACGCTGTGAACTTTATCGCATCCCGCATGAAATGATTTTTTGACGGAACACCCCGCCGGCGGCGGGGGTTCCTTTTGAAATGAGAAAGAAAGGAGCAAAGCCATGCAGGAACTGGAACTGAAATTGGGCTATACCTTCAAAAACCCCGCCCTGCTCAGCGAGGCATTGAGCCACAGCTCCTATGCCAACGAACACCGCTCTGCCCGCCTCAACAGCAACGAGCGCCTGGAGTTTTTGGGCGACTCCGTGCTGGGCTTCGTGACGGCGGAGTACCTTTTCGCCCGCCATCCCGACCTGCCGGAAGGGGATCTGACCCGCATCCGGGCGGCGCTGGTGTGCGAGCAGAGCCTTTATGAGGTGGCCCGCCAGCTGGATTTGGGCCGGTATTTGAAGCTGGGCAGGGGAGAGGAGAGCGGCGGCGGACGGGAACGCACCTCCATCCTGGCGGACGCCACGGAGGCTGTGTTTGCCGCTGTGTACCTGGATGGAGGCATCCAGGCTGCCAGCCGCCTGATCCACCGGGTGCTGCTGGATGGCGCAAAGGAAGAAGCTGTGGAAGAACGCCGCAGAGACTTTAAGACCGCCCTGCAGGAGCTGGTGCAGCGCCAGGCCGACCAGGTGCTGACCTACCGGATGGTGGGGGAGCAGGGTCCCGACCACGCCAAGGTCTTTATGGCGGAGGTGCTGCTCAACGGCACTGCCATCGGCAGCGGCAGCGGCCACAGCAAGAAGGAGGCGGAGCAGTCCGCCGCCCGGGCTGCCCTTCAAAAGCTGGAAAAGAAATAACAGAAGGAACGTGTTATCGGAAGATGGCACGTTCTTTGTTTTTTACACATTTTCAAATATGACTGGAATTTTTCGCAGGCTTGTGCTATAGTATTTACATAATGTGTTATTCTGCCCATTTGGCAGTGAAAACCGATTTCCAAGTTAGGAGCGTGATCGTATGTCACTTTTTTCCGCCATTTTGCTGGGTTTGGTCCAGGGCATCACGGAGTTTTTGCCCATCTCCAGTTCCGGCCACTTAGCCATCGCCGAGGAGCTGTTGAGCTTCACCGGCGCTTCCAATGTCCCCGGTTTTTTTGATGTTCTCCTTCACCTGGGTACCCTGGTGGCGGTCTTTGTGGCCTATTGGGGGGATATCAAGGAGATGGTGCTGGAGCTTTTCTGCGGCGTGCGGGATCTCAAGAACCGCTCCACTCCCAGTCCTCTGCCTCCTGCCCGGCGGCTGATCGTGCTGATCATCATGGCGACCCTCCCCCTCTTTGTCATCGTCCCCTTCAAAGATACCATCGAGGGCCTGGCCGGGAGCCTCTATTTCGTCTCCGTTGCCCTCATCGCCACCGGCTGTATGCTCTTTTTCAGCGACCGGGTGAAAAAGGGCCGCAAAACGGAAAAGACCGCCACCATGAAAGACGCCCTCATCGTGGGCCTGGGCCAGGCCATCGCCACCTGCCCCGGAATCTCCCGCTCCGGTACCACCATCACCGTGGGCTGTTTTGTGGGCTATGAGCGCTCCTTCGCCGTGCGCTTTTCCTTCCTGATGTCCATTCCTGCCATTCTCGGAGCCAATATCCTCAGCCTCAAGGATGCCCTTGAGGCGGGCATCATCTGGGGAGACGTTCCTGTGTACTTAGTGGGTGTGGCGGTTGCGGCCCTGTCCGGCTACGCCTGCATCCGTTTGCTGAAAATGATCGCCGCCAAGGGCAAGTTCGGCGCCTTTGCCTACTACTGCTGGGCTGTTGGCGCGCTGACCCTGGTCATGACCGTTGTCCGCGGCTAAGGAGGGACTATCATGGCACAAAAGAAAACCACAGCGAAAAAAGGAACAGCGGCCCCCAAGTCCTCCGGGGCAAAGGGCAGCCGCACCCCAAAGACCCCCGCTAAAAAGCCTGTGCGCCGGGAGGTCTGGGGCATCATTTTGCTGGTGCTGACCCTGTGCACCCTGGTGAGCTATTTCGGCGTCAGCGCCATTTTCCTGGACGCCCTGGCAGGCCTTCTCAAGGGCCTTTTTGGCTACGGATACTATCTGGCCGCCGCCGCCATGGGCCTTGGTGGCATCATCCTGATCCGCCACCACGGAAAGCCTGTGAAGCTGCGCCTTACCTGCGCCCTGCTCAGCCCCGTGGTCCTGGGCATTCTTGCCCATATGCTCTTTTGCAAGGAGCGCTACCTCAGCCTGGACGGAGTGATTCCCGCACTTTGGAAAAGCGGTAAGGCCGTTACCTCCGGCGGCGTCATTTCCGGCGCCATCGGCGAATGGTCCGTGGCGGTCTTCTCCAAGATTGCTTCTGTGATCCTCTTTGCCGCGCTGCTGGTGCTGCTGTTTGCGGTGGCCCTGCGGCCTATGCTGGAGGCGATGAACGAGCGTCACCGCCAGCGTCCCCGTTATGAAGAGGAGGAAGAAGAGCAGCTTCCCATCCGTCCGGTGCCCGAATCTGCCCGCCGCCAGCGCATCGACATCCCCCTGGATGCGGAACTCCCTCCCGCCATTCCCCAAAGCCGTGTGGCCCCTAAAAAAGAGGGCCGCTTCACCGGTTTCTTCCGCCATAAGTCCGAGACGCAGCGGACCCCCGACCAAGTGCTGATGGAGCAGACCCGCCCCACGGCTCCCGCGGCTTCCCCGGCGGTTGAAAAGACCCCGGAAGAGCCCCGTCCCTGGTCTCCCACCGCCATCCCCACCATGGAGCCAGTGGTCCTGCGTTTCGCCGCCCCGGCAGGGAAGGAAGCGCCTGCCATCCGGGAGCCTGAGCCCGTGAGCCCCGAACCGGACCTTCACGAGAGCGGGTCTGCGGTGTCCCGTCCCTCCGTCCCTGCGCCTACTCCTATTATGGAGGAACCCCGAAAGGAGAAGGCCTCCACCGCCAAAGAGGTAGCAGCCCAGACTGCCGCTGTGACCGAGGAGATCGAAAAGAGCATGGAGCAGACGGAGGAGGTCTACCAGTATCCTCCCATCACCCTCCTTGCGGAAAACCGGGGCGGCAACTACTCCGAGGCCGGGGCGGAGCTGCGCAACAACTCCCGCCGCCTTGCCGAGACCCTCACCAGCTTCGGCGTGGACGCCACCCCCGGCGACGTGGTCCACGGCCCTTCCATCACCCGCTATGAGTTCGTGCTGGACCAGGGTGTGAAGCTCTCTAAAATCACGAACCTGGCCGACGATATCGCCCTGGCCCTGGGCGCAACGGGCGTGCGCATCGCCCCCATCCCCGATAAGATCAGCGTTGTGGGCATTGAGGTGCCCAACAAGCAGGTGACTCCCGTTCTCATCCGGGACGTCATCGAGAGCCGGGATTTCACCGAGCATAAGTCTAACGTAGCCTTTGCCCTGGGCCGGGATATCAGCGGCCGCAACGTCATCGGCAATATCGAGCGGCTGCCCCATGTGCTCATCGCCGGTACCACCGGCTCCGGTAAGTCCGTTTGCACCAACTCTTTGATCATCAGCCTGCTCTACAAGTCCACCCCGGACCAGGTCCGCTTCATCATGGTGGACCCCAAGATGGTGGAGCTGGCCCCCTATAACGGCATCCCCCATCTGCTGATCCCCGTGGTGACCGACCCCAAGAAGGCCGCCGGCGCCCTGCAGTGGGCGGTTTTTGAGATGATGAAGCGCTACAAGACCTTCTCCGAGTGCGGCGTGAAGAAGCTGGAGGAGTATAACCGCATGGCCAAGGCCCGGGAGGATATGGAGACGTTGCCCTCCGTGGTGGTGGTCATCGACGAGCTGGCAGACCTGATGCTGGTAGCTGCCAAGGAGGTGGAAGAATCCATCTGCCGCGTGGCCCAGATGGGCCGTGCCGCCGGCGTCCACCTGGTCATCGCTACCCAGCGTCCTTCCGCAGACGTCATTACCGGCCTCATGAAGGCCAACATTCCCAGCCGCATCGCCTTTGCCGTTGCCTCCTCCCTGGAGTCCCGCATCATCCTGGATACCACGGGCGCGGAAAAGCTGGTGGGTAAGGGCGATATGCTCTACGCCCCTCTTGGCGGCGGAAAGCCCACCCGCGTGCAGGGCTGCTTCATCTCCCCGGAGGAGATCGAGCAGGTGGTGGAGTTCGTCAAGTCCAGCGGCGAGGTCCAGTATTCCGACGAAGTCATCGCCAAGATCGAGCAGTCCGTCCAGGAAAAGGAGAAGGGCAGCAAGAACGCAGCCGCTTCCGC
>JAFOCY010000127.1 GCA_017380995.1 Oscillibacter sp.
ACCATGGTCAGGCGGCGCCAGCCGGGAGTCAGGTCGATCTTCTCGCCCATCCACTCCACCTCATAGGTGCCCAGGATCTCCTTGGCAGCACCGGCGATGATACCCTCGGCAATATCCATCATGCCGTGGAAATCGGTGTAAGCCTGGTAGAGCTCCACGGTGGTGAACTCGGGGTTGTGCTTGGGGTCCATACCCTCGTTGCGGAAGATACGGCCGATCTCGTAGACCCGGTCCATGCCGCCCACGATCAAGCGCTTGAGGGGCAGCTCGGTGGCAATACGCATGAACATATCAATGTCCAGGGTGTTGTGGTGGGTGATGAAGGGCCGTGCGGCGGCACCACCGGCGATGGTGTTGAGCACGGGGGTCTCCACCTCGATGTAGCCCATGTTGTCCAGGTAGGAGCGCATGAACTTGATGAACTGAGAACGGATGATGAAGTTGCGCTTCACATCGGGGTTCACCATCAGGTCAACATAACGCTGGCGGTAACGCAGCTCCTTGTCCTGCAGGCCATGGAACTTCTCAGGCAGGGGCAGCAGGGACTTGGACAGCAGCGTGATCTTCTTGGCGCGGATGGAGATCTCGCCCATCTTGGTGCGGAAAACCTCGCCCTCGACGCCCACGATGTCGCCGATATCGTACTTCTTGAAAGCGGCCATGGCCTCCTCGCCCACCTCGTCGATCTTCACGAAGAGCTGGATGCGGCCATCACGGTCCTGGAGGTCGCAGAAGCTGACCTTGCCCATGCCGCGCTTGCTCATCAGGCGGCCGGCCACCT
Source organism: Oscillibacter sp. (assembly GCA_017380995.1). Taxonomy (GTDB): domain Bacteria; phylum Bacillota; class Clostridia; order Oscillospirales; family Oscillospiraceae; genus Oscillibacter. The sequence goes on from JAFOCY010000127.1 coordinate 782, forward strand.
TCACGGCCTGGCCCTCCAGAGCGTCATAATTGTCCTTGATCTGGACAGAGGTATGGTCCCAGTCAAAGCGGGTCTGCTGGAAGGGGTCCCGGCCCTCAGCCTGGAGGGCAGAGAGCTTTTCCCGGCGGACGCGGCGCTGCTCGCTCAGTTCCTGCTCGGTCTGCTGGATGTTCTTTTCTTCAGCCATTTTTCTCTCTCGCTTTCGTTAACGTTCGATCTTCAAAAGGGTGTAGATGATGGTGCCGCGGGGAGCTTCCACGGTGATGGTGTCCCCTTCCTTCTTGCCGATGAGGGCCTTGCCGAAGGGAGACTCCTCGGAGATGATGCCGTGCATGGGGTCAGACTCCTGAGAGCCCACGATGCGGTAGGGAGGCATCTCGCGACCGTTGGCATCCGCCACGGTGACCTTGCAGCCGATGGACACAACGTCGCTGTTGGAGCTGCTCTCGTCCACGATCACCACGTGCTGCAGCACTTCCTCCAGCTCAGCGATGCGGGAATAGAGCTTGCCCTGCTCGTTCTTGGCCTCATCGTACTCGCTGTTTTCGCTCAGGTCGCCAAAGCCGCGGGCGATCTTGATCTGCTCGGCCACCTCGTCGGAACGGGTGGTCTTGAGGTAATTGAGTTCCTGCTGGAGTTCTTCGGCCTTGGCCGCGCTCATTCTATATTCTTTTTCCATGGTAAACGATCCTTTCGCATACTCTTTTCAAGGGAGAATCTGAGATTTTCCCATAGTTTCTCTATTTTGACAGCTTAATATTATAGTAGTTTGTATATCACTTGTCAAGTCCCGGAAATCATGCCTTCGGCGGCTGCAACACTCACCTGCTTCACCGCACCGCTCCTGCGCAGCGCTGCGATGAGCTGCCCCCGGTCCGCATCCGCGGGAAGGGCCTCCTCCTGCCCCGGCGGCAGCAAAAGCTCCGGCAGGGGCTGTGTTTCATCCCAAATCCGCAGGGTGAGCAGGCTTCCCGCCTTTTCGCCCCGGGTAAATTCCACCACCGCTTCCGCCCGTTCCACCGCCCCGCTGTCCAGGCCCAGGGAAACGCCGTATTCCCGTCTCAGCCGGCGGCCCAGTTCCTCTCCTCCCCGGGGAACGGACAGCCCCACAAACCTGTGCCGCAGGCTCAGCTCCGTCACCGTCCGCACCACCTCCGCCGTGAGGTTCTCCGCCGTCACCGCCACCTTCACGCCGGAAGGAGCCATCCCCTTCCCCGCCAGGGCAGCGCGGACCCAGTCCGCGGCGATCTCCGAGCGGAGGGATAGCGTCCCTACCGGAAAGACCCCCTCCTTTTCCAGGAATTCCCGGTAAGGAAAGTTTCCCGGCAGCACCACCTGGGTGATCCCAAGCTTTCTCAGCTTCCGCCCCGCCTGGCGAACACGGCGGCGGGTCAAAGCCTCTGCCCGCCCCTGATGAAGCGTGACCTTGAGAAAGGGGGCGTGTAAAATTTCCGTTCGCTCCAGGGCTGCTTTTTCGCCCCAGCAGATCCATCCATACAACATAAAATCATCCTCCCGGTCCATGATATGGAACGGGAGGATGGGTTATGCGTTCAGCTTCCTACGCTGGTACCGGAGAGGGTATAGCCGGAAAGATAGCCCTTCTGGGGCTGCGCGCCATGTCTGAGGGGGTTGATGCGGACGCCGCCCTCCGTGATCTCAAAGTGGAGGTGGGGGCCGGTGGAATTGCCGGTGGAACCGGTGATGCCGATGACCTGGCCCTGGCTGACCCGCTGGCCCACATTGACCTTGCGGGAACTCATATGGGCGTAGAGGGTGGTGTTGCCGCTGCCGTGGGAGATGACCACATAGTTTCCGTAAGACTTGGTATAGGTGGAGATGATCACCGTACCCGCCTTGGCGGCATAGATCTCGGAATTGTAGCCCACGCGGCCGATATCCGTGCCCTTATGGTTGGTGGAGCCAACGCCGCCGGGAGAGGTGCGGCCGCCTACCGTGGATGTAATGTAACGGCTGGAAACCGGCCAAATGTAGCCGCCCTGGGTGGCGGGGTCCTGGTTCTGCTGGGCATAGATTCTGGAAAGGCGCACAGCCTCCGCCAGAATGGCCTCTTCCTCGGCAGCCAGGGCCTTCATTTCCGCCTTGGCTTCCGCGCTGTCCGCCCGGAGGGCCTGGATCAGGGCGTTGGCCTCGGAGCGCTGGGTGTCCAGCTCCGCTTTTTGCTCCACCAGAACGGCCTTGGCCGCTTCGGACTCCGCCTTCTGGCCTTCCAGCTCTTCCTTCTTGGCGGAGATCTCCTCCTGGAGCTTCTTCAGATCGCTGATGACCCGCTGGTCATAGCGCATGATCTCATTGATGATATCCAGACGGCTGAGGAGATCGGCAAAATCCGTTGCCCGGAACAGCACGGACCAGTAATCCACCTTTCCCTGCTTTTCCATGGCCCGGACGCGCTGGCAGAACAGCTCGTACTGGGCGGCCTCTTCCTCCTGTGCCTGGACAAGCTCCCCTTCCGTAATGGTGATAAGCTCCCCGTAAGCGGTGATCTGGGCCTCCGTATTGGCGATCTCCGTGGAAAG
>JAFOCY010000017.1 GCA_017380995.1 Oscillibacter sp.
ACGCTCTCCCCGGAGGGGACGCAGACGTCCAGCTCCCCCAGCAGGATCTCCATATCATCACCGCCCCGCTTTTCCGCTTTGCTTTTCCGCCAGCGGTCCAAAGAGAGGTTCCGGGTGATACGCCCCAGCCACACCTTGAAGGCGCTGGGCCGCTGGGGCGGGATGGCGTTCCAGGCCCGCAGGTAGGTGTCGTTCACACATTCTTCCGCGTCAGCGTGGCTGCGCAGGATGTTCCAGGAGAGCCCGGAGAGGAACGTGCCGTATTTCACGGCGGTTTCCTGGATGGCGCTCTCCTGCCGCTGCCAGTACAGTTCGATGATGGCGTGATCTTCCATAGCGCCGCCTCCTTTCTACGGATATAGACGCAAACCGGGGCAAAAGGTTTTGCAGAGTTTGAAAAAATCCCATGGAGTTTTGAAGCTCCATGGGATTTTGTGTCAGCCTTCCAGCTTGGCGTTGCACTTAGCCAGGAAGCGCTCGTTGCTGATGACGGCGCGCTGGTGGGTGCCGGAGGAGATGGGACCCTTTTCGTCCCAGGCCTTCACGGCAAAGTCGATGATCTTGCCGTTTTCGGAGACGGCAGTGATCTCCGCCTCGCACCAGACCTTCATGCCAATGGGAGTAGGGGCGTCGTGGCTGATATCAAGGTGGGTGCCGACGCTGCCCTTGCCCTCTTCCAGGAAAGCCTGGAGCAGGGTCTGGGCGGCGTTTTCCATCATAGCTGCCATGTAGGGGGTGCCAAAGACGGGCAGCAGACCGGAGCCGATGTTGGCGGCGGTGAGCTCCTCCGTGACCACCTGCTCCAGCTGGCAGCGGGTTCCGATCATGATCATAGGGGATTCCTCCAGTTTTGATTAGATACCGAGCTTGGTCCAAAGATCGTTGTAGAGTTTCAGGATCTCAGCGGGGAGATTCCGGTAGAGGGTGCAGCGCTCCAGGGTCTCCTCGGGAGCGGCCATGATCTCATAGATACCGGGATCCAGCTCTTCCTCATAGGTCTCAAGATAATAGTCGGGATACTGCTCCAGTGCCTCGGCATTGGGGGAGGCGTACCAGATATAGTCCATGTTGGCCAGGTTGCAGTCGGTGGAGGCGATGAAGTTGATCCATTCCTCCGCTTCCGTCTTGTTCCGGGCATCCTTGAGGATACACATGGCGTCCACGAACCAGTTGGAGCCCTCTTCCGGCACCACAAAGGCAAGATCCGGATTGTTCTCCAGCATACTCAGGTAGTCGCCGGCGTAGTACATGGTGATGGCGGCGTTTCCGCCCTCCATCTTCTGGAAGATCTCATCCATGTAGAAGCCCTGGTAAACACCCTGGGCCTTGGCGTCCGCCAGGAGCTGATAAGCCTCCTGGATCTGGGCGGTATCGGTGGTGTTGACGTCGTAGCCCAGGTACAAAAGACCTGCGGCCAGGGCGTCACGGGAGTTGCGGATCATCACCACTTCCCCTGCGTACTTGGGGTCGAACATGGCGCTCCAGCTGGTGATGGGCTCATCCACCATGGTGGTGTTATAGATGATGCCCACGGTGCCCCAGGTATAGGGAACGGTGTACTTGTTCTCCGGGTCGTAGGAGAGGTTTTTGAAGCGCTGGTCGATGAGGTCGAAGTTGGGGACATTGCTGTAATCGATCTCGGCAAGCATATCCTCCGCGATCAGGCGGGCCACCATATAGTCCGAGGGGACCACTACGTCAAAGTCGGCGCCGCCGGTCTTGAGCTGGGAGTAGAGGGTCTCGTTGTCGCTGACGGTCTGGTAGTTCACGGTGATGCCGGTCTGGGCCTCAAACTGCTCGATGAGGCTCTCGTCGATATACTCGCCCCAGCTGCACACGTTCACCACCCGCTCGGCCTTGGCAGAGTGGCGGATCACCAGCATACCGCCGATGACCAGGCACACCAGCACGCCGGTGGCCGCCTTTTTGGCCAGGACCACGCTCTTTTTGGGAGGCTGGTAGTCCGCGCCGTAGACGGGAAGGGAGGCGCTGCGGGCCTTGCGTTCCTCTGCCTTGGCTTCCCGGACATTGACGATGACCAGGAGCATCAGCACGGTGAGGAACAGCAGGGTAGAGATGGCGTTGACCTCCGGACTCACCCTCTTTTTGGTCATGCCGTAGATGGTCATGGCCAAGGTGGAGGAGGAAGTGCCGGCGGTAAAGTAGCTGATGATGAAGTCATCAATGCTCATGGTGAAGGCCGTGAGCGCGCCGGAGACGATACCGGGCTTGATCTCCGGCAGGATCACCTTCCAGAAAGCCTGCATCCAGGTGCAGCCCAGGTCCATGGCGGCGTCCACCAGGTTTTTGTCCATCTGGCGGAGCTTGGGGCTGACGGAGAGGATGACATAGGGGATGTTGAAGGTGATGTGAGCGATGAGGAGGGTGCCAAAGCCCATATAGAGCATGGGCAGCTCCACAAAGCGCTGCATGGTGTTGAACCACGCTGCAAAGTCGTTCCAGTAGTTAAAGAAGGCCACGAACAGCAGGCACATGGCAACGCCGGTGACGATATCGGCGTTCATCATGGGGATGTTGTTCACGGTGTTCAAAAGATTGCGGGTCCTGCGGCGCATGGCATAAAAGCCGATGGCGGCGAAGGTACCGGCAAGGGTGGCGATGGCCGTTGCCAGGAAACTTACCAAGAGTGTAGTGTACACACTTTGCATGATAAGCCGGTTATTGAAGAGTTTTCCATACCAGTCAAGGGAAAAACCTTTCCAGACAATGGAGCTGTCGCCGGCGTTGAAGGAGAAGACGATGAGCAGAAGAATGGGTGTGTAGAGGAACAAAAACACCAGCACCACCAAAAGGCGGTTCAACGTAGAGTTCTTTTTCATAGCACCACCGCCTGTTCTTCGCCTTCACCAAAGCGGTTCATCACCCACATACACACCACCACGATCACCATCATCACAAGGGAGATGGCCGCGCCCAGCTGGGGGTTGTAGGCACCGCCCAGGAACTGCTGCTCGATGAGGTCGCCCAGCATCATCTGGGTGCCGCCGCCCAGCATCTTGCTGATGGCGAAGGTGGAAACGGAGGGGACGAATACCATGGTAATGCCGGAGAGGACACCGGGGAGGGACAGGGGCAGGATCACCCGGCGGAAGACGTTGAAGGAGTTGGCGCCCAGGTCCCGGGCCGCCTCGATCAAAGACTTGTCCAGCTTGATGATGACGGAATAGATGGGCAGGATCATGAAGGGCAGGTAGTTATACACCATGCCCAGCACCACCGCGCCGGAGGTGCCGATCATCCGGAAATATTGGATATCCGTGCCCATCACGGAGTTATAAAGGTCGATCAGGCCGATGCTGCGGAAAAACTGGTTGAGCAGACCGTTGTTTTCCAAGATGGAGATCCAGGAATAGGTTCGCAGCAAAAAGTTCATCCACATGGGGAGCATAATGAGGACCATAGCCACCCGCTGGAACTTCTCGCCCTCCCGGCTCATGATATAAGAGACGGGATAGCCGATGAGCAGGCAGATGGCCGTGGCGATCAGGGCCAGCCTGAAAGAACGGCCAAAGACCACCGCGTAGTCGCCGATGGCGGAAAAGTTGCTGAGGGTAAAGCTGCCCTCGGCGGTGGAGAAGGCGTAGAGCACCACCATGACGATGGGGGCCACCACGAAAATGGCCATCCAGATCACATAGGGGATGGCGAGAGGCGCCTGCTTATTCTTCATCGGCGCTGTCCTCCTCGTCCGACGCCAGGGTCGCGTCGCCCATTTCGTCGTACTCCTCGGAGAAGGAGGAGTAGTCGCCGAACATACCGGAGTACTTGCTCTTTTTCATAACGTGGATGCCGTCGGGGTCGATCTTGATGCCGATGCGCTCACCCTCGGGGCAGTGATCCGTGGTCTGGATGAGCCACTTGAAGCCCTTGAAGTCCACGATGATGTCGTACTGCATGCCCTTGAAGGTCACGGAGGTGACGGTGCCGATGAGCTGGCCCTGGGAGACGGGGACGATGTCGATGTCCTCCGGACGAATGACCACGTCCACGGGTTCGTTGGGCGCAAAGCCGCCGTCCAGGCAGGGGAACTTCTTGCCGTACATCTGGACCTCGTTGTCCCGGACCATGATGCCGTCAATGATGTTGGACTCACCGATAAAGTCGGCCACGAAGGCGTTTTTCGGCTCGTTGTAGATATCCTCGGGGGTGCCGATCTGCTGGATGGAGCCCTTGTCCATGACCACGATGGTATCGGACATGGTGAGGGCCTCTTCCTGGTCGTGGGTGACATAAATAAAGGTGATGCCCACCTGCTGCTGGATGCGCTTGAGCTCGATCTGCATATCCTTGCGCAGCTTCAGGTCCAGGGCGGCCAGGGGCTCGTCCAAAAGCAGGACCTTGGGCCGGTTCACCAGGGCACGGGCGATGGCCACGCGCTGCTGCTGACCGCCGGAGAGGGCCTCAGGCTTGCGGTGCTCAAAGCCCTTCAGGCTCACCACTTCCAGCATCTCCATGACCCGCTGGTGGATCTCCTCCTCGGGGATCTTCACCTTCTTTTTGCCCGTGGGGTCATTGGGATCGGGAAGCCGCTGCATGCGAAGGCCAAAGGCCACATTCTCATACACGTTCAGGTGCGGGAACAGGGCGTATTTCTGGAACACCGTGTTGACCTGGCGCTGATAGGGCGGTATATCATTGATCCTCACACCGTCGAAAATGACGTCTCCCGACGTAGGTGTCGTGAAGCCGCCAATGATCCGCAGCGTAGTGCTCTTACCGCACCCGCTGGGGCCGAGTAATGTGAGGAATTCCTTATCATTGAAGTATAGATTGATGTTGTCGAGAACAAGCTCGTCGTCGAAGGCCATGCAGACATTCCGCAGGCGGATCAACTCTTTGGACATGTATCCTCCCCCATTTCATCGTGGTATTTTTGAAAATTTGCGCGCCTCTTTTCTCTGTTGAGGGGGAACCTTTCTCGTCGAAATTCAGCACCTTAAATGATAAAGGACATACCCCCAAAAGTCAAGGGAATCACCATATTATTTGGCTAAAGAATCTCCGGCAGAGGGGCCTTCCCCTCTGCCGGAGAAAAATTCAGTTGTCGGAAAAATATTTTCCCCGAAAAGGCACATCCTCAACCATGAACTCTCTGCCCTTGAGATAGTTCAGCATCCCGGCGTCGGTGGGGAAGTCAAAGCTGAGCTTGTAGGAATAGAGGGCCTGGCGGGTCTCGTGGTAGCGCTTGTTCACCTCGCCCTTGCCGTACTTTCCGTCTCCCAGCAGCGGACAGCCGATCTCCGCCATGGATACGCGGATCTGGTGGGTCCGCCCGGTGAGAAGGCGGCACTCCACTAAGGAAAGCTCGCCCCGCCGCTCCAGCTCTTTATACAGCGTGACGGCGGTTTTTCCCCCGGGGATGGGCTTATGGTAAAAGCTCACCAGCTTTTTCGCCTCGTCCTTCAAAAGGAAGCCCTCGATGCGGCCCTCCTTCTTTTTGGGATGGCCTACGGTAACGCAGAGGTAGCTTTTCTCCAGTTCGTGGTCCCGGATCTTATCGTTGATGATGCGCAGCGTCTCGGCATTTTTGGCGGCGATAACGATGCCGCCGGTGTTGCGGTCGATGCGGTTGCAAAGGGCGGGGGCGAAGGCGTTTTCCCACTTGGGGTTCCACTCCTTCTTCTGGTAAAGGTAGGCCTGGATGTGGTTGATGAGGGTGTTGACCTTTTCTGTCTCGTCGGCGTGGACCACAAGGCCCGGGCGCTTATCCACCAGGAGGAGATTCTCGTCCTCGTAGACGATATTCAGGTTGGGCTTGAAGACGGTGAGGAAGAGATTTTCTTCACTGGGCTTGTCAAAGAACTCATCGTTGATGTATAATTGCAAAACATCCCCCACGTTCAGCCGCGCGTCCCGCTTGGAGCCCTTGCCGTTGACCTTGATGCGCTTGAGGCGGATATATTTTTGCAGCAGGGCAGGGGGGAGCAGGGGCAGGTTCTTGCTGACGAAACGGTCCAGCCGCTGCCCCGCGTCATTTTTTCCAATGGTAAATTCCCGCATAGGGCCCTCCTAATGTGTGATTTTCTCCCTGTTATCATACCTTCTGAGGGGAAAAAAGTAAAGACGGCGGCGGTTATTTTTCCTCTGCAGAAAAAAACTTGAAAAAAACCGGGTGAATTTGAAAAAAAGAGTTTGACAACCGCGGATTCATCCCGTATAATACTAACCGTGTCATTGCGAGAGGTAGTTTATGCTGATTGATGTAAGACCTATTTTGCATACCCCCGGGAAGCGTCTGGACTTCCAGTTTGCGCTCGATCTGAGTGACCTGGAATTCAACGGACGGACCCCTGTCAACGAGAGCGTTACTGTGCGCGGCGAGATCCGCAACAGCGCAGACGTTTTGCACCTGGAGTTGACTGCTGAGACAACGCTGGACGCGGTCTGCGACCGCTGCGGCAAGGAGTTCCGGCAGGAAAAGACAGTCCCCTACAGCTGTGTGCTGGCAGAGGAAGTGCAAAGCGAGGATAACGACGAGATCGTGCTTCTGGAAAACGGGAAAGTGGATGCAGAAGATCTTGCACGGACGGCATTCATCCTGGACATGGACACAAAAACTTTGTGTTCGGAAGATTGCAAAGGCCTTTGCCCCCGGTGCGGTGCCGACCTGAACCTCGGCCCCTGCTCCTGTAAAAAGGAGATCGACCCCCGGATGGCAGCCCTTGCCAAGCTTTTGGAGAACAATTAATAAATAATAAGGACGGGACTCCCGGCCTTTGAATGATCAAGGAGGTGTCACAATGGCAGTACCTAAGGGAAAAGTATCCAAAGCAAGACGCGACAAGCGCCGCAGCTCTCACTGGAAGCTGGCGACCCCCGCTCTCGTCGCATGCCCCAAATGCGGTGCGCTGCACCTGCCTCACAGAATGTGCCAGGAGTGCGGCAGCTACAATGGCCGCGAGGTCAAGGTTGTCAAGTCCGTCGCTGCAAAATAAGCGACCTGCAACAGCTTGCTTTAGGAGGGAAGAGGATTCTTCCCTCCTTACTTTTTTAGTTGCCATTCCGTTTTCAGACGGTTATAATATATTTGTCGTAATATGATTTTAAGACAAGGAAGTGAATGCAGTGAAACCCATCATCGCCATCGTGGGCCGTCCCAATGTGGGCAAGTCCATGCTGTTCAATAAGCTCATCGGGCGGCGTCTTTCCATCGTGCAGGATACCCCCGGTGTCACCCGCGACCGCATTTACGGAGAATCCGAATGGTGCGGCCGGAAATTTACCCTCATCGATACCGGCGGCATTGAGCCCCGCACGGATAACCAGATCCTGGCCTTCATGCGTGACCAGGCCCAGATTGCCATTGACAACGCTACGGTCATCGTGTTCCTCACGGATATCAAGACGGGCCTTACCGCCTCTGACCAGGAAGTTGCCAATATGCTGCTGCGCAGCGGAAAGCCCATCGTCCTGGCTGTCAATAAGATGGACTCTACCGGCACCGTGAACCCGGATTTCTACGAGTTCTATAACCTGGGCATGGGCGATCCCATCGCCGTTTCTGCCGTTCACGGCCACGGCACCGGTGACCTGCTGGACGAGTGCCTGAAGTATTTCCCGGAGGAAGAGGACGAGGAGGAAGAGGAGGATGACGCCATCAAGGTGGCCGTCATCGGCAAGCCCAACGCCGGTAAGTCCTCCCTGATCAATAAGATCCTGGGTGAGGAGCGCACCATCGTCTCCAACGTGGCCGGTACCACCCGTGACGCCATCGACTCCCGTTTTGAAAACGAAAAGGGCAAGTTCGTCTTCATTGATACCGCCGGCATGCGCAAAAAGTCCAAGGTGGATGAGGACATTGAGAAGTACAGTGTCCTTCGCGCCACCATGGCCATTGAGCGCAGTGACGTGTGCCTCATTATGATCGATGCTACCGAAGGCGTCACCGAGCAGGATACTAAGGTGGCAGGCCTTGCTCACGAGGCGGGAAAGTCCAGCATCATCGTGGTGAATAAGTGGGACCTCGTTGAAAAGGACGGCAAGACCATGGACCATATGCGGGAAAAAGTCCGCCAGGACCTGGCCTTCATGCCCTATGCCCCCATCCTCTTCATCTCCGCCAAGACCGGCCAGCGTGTGGACCGCCTCTTTGAGCTCATCGACTATGTCTCCAACCAGGCCGCTACCCGCATCACCACCGGTATGCTCAATAACGTTCTGGCAGACGCCCAGACCCGTGTCCAGCCTCCCACGGACAAGGGCCGCCGGCTGAAGATCTACTATATGACCCAGGTGGGCGTGAAGCCTCCCCATTTCGTCATCTTCTGCAACGATGCACGGCTCTTCCATTTCTCTTACCAGCGCTATATCGAAAACTGCATCCGCAACACCTTCGGCCTGGAGGGTACGCCGGTTGTTATCACCGTGCGCCAGAAGGGCGAGAAGGAGGAGTAAGCCATGACTCTTGGTAACGAGCTGGGCGATATGATCATCGTGCTGACCGTGAGCGTCGCACTGATCGCCTATCTCTGTGGCTGCTTTAATGGCGCCATCATTGTCTCCAAGTATATCCTGCGGGATGATGTTCGCAACCACGGCAGCGGCAATGCGGGCCTTACCAATTTTCACCGTACCTTTGGCGGCGGACTGACGGCGGTTGTCATTCTCACGGATGTGCTCAAAGCCGTGGTGGCCCTTTGGCTCAGCGGTGTGCTGCTGGAATATTTTTCTCCCGGCGAACCGGAGATCATGTTTGTTCTGGCAAAGTACTGGGCAGCCCTGTTCTGCCTCCTGGGCCATATGTTCCCCATCATGTTCGGCTTCAAGGGCGGCAAGGGCATCCTCTCAGGCGGCACCATCGCCCTGATGATCGACTGGCGCATCGCGCTGGTGGTGTGGGGCGGCTTTTTGGTGCTGGTGATCCTGACCCGGTACGTGTCCCTTGGCTCCGTGTGGGCGGGGGCATCCTTCCCCTTTATTTCCTGGTATTGCTTCCCTGACCCTGTGATCGTTGTGCTGGCCTTTTTGTGCGGCGGCCTTGTTGTCTGGCAGCACCGGGGCAATATCCAGCGCCTCATCCGGGGAAATGAGCGAAAGCTCAGCTTCCATAAGAAAAAGGAGGGCAACGCATGAAAGCAGTGGTACTTGGTTCCGGTGCCTGGGGCACCGCCCTGGCTGTGGTCCTGGCAGACAACGGCCATGATACCTTCCTCTGGGACCACAACGCCGCAAGAGCCGCGGAGGTGGAAGCCTCCCGCGTGAATCCCAAGCTTGCCGGGGTAACGCTGCCCCAGGGCCTCCATGCAACAGGGGACCTGGAGTGTCTTAACGGAGCGGAGCTGGTGGTCTGCGCCACCCCTTCCATCGCGGTCCGTGAGACGGGAAGAAAGATCGCCCCTTACCTGAAAGCCAAGACCGTGCTGGTCACGGTATCCAAGGGCATCGAGCGGGATACCAACCTCCGTATGAGCCAGATCCTGCAGGAGACCACGGGGAATATCTGCAAAGTGGTTGCCCTGTCCGGCCCTTCCCACGCTGAGGAAGTGAGCCGGCAGATGCCCACCGGCTGTGTGGCCGCCTGCGCGGACCGCGCCGCCGCCCGCTTCGTGCAGGACGCATTTATGAACGACTATTTCCGCATCTACACCAGCTATGATATCATCGGCGTGGAGTTGTCCGCGGCGCTGAAAAACGTCATTGCCCTCAGCTGCGGTGTATCCGACGGCCTGGGGCTGGGGGATAACACCAAGGCCCTGCTGATGACCCGGGCCATGGCGGAGATCACCCGTCTGGGCGAGGAGCTGGGCGGCACCCGCCGCACCTTCGGCGGACTTGCCGGCATGGGTGACCTGATCGTGACCTGTACCTCCATGCATTCCCGCAACCGCCGGGCCGGTATCCTCATCGGCCAGGGAAAGAGCGCCCGGGAGGCCATGGAGGAAGTGGGCGCCGTGGTGGAGGGTTACTACGCCGCCGAGAGCGTCCATCAGCTCTCCAAGCGCGAGGGCGTGGAGATGCCCATCTGCGACTGCATCTATGAGGTCCTCTATGAAGGCAAACAGGCCAGGGATGTGGTCAGGGAACTGATGACCCGGGCCAAGAAGGATGAATTGACCGAAAAGGCTTGGATGTAAGAAACAATCCCGTCTGCCATCTTGGCAGACGGGATCTTTTCTTATAAGCCCCGCAGGGTTTCGCCGCCGCAGCGGCGAAAAGGGTATAATGGTTTTTGGCGGCGGCGTGTACGTCGCAAAAAACACTTCTCGGCCTGCAAACGTGCGCGCGAAGCGCGTGCGCTGCAGCAGGCCGTACCCCCTCATCCAAGTGACAAGTCACTTGGATGAATAAAAAAGAAATCCCGGACTTTACAGTCCGGGATCTTGTTTGTACAATCAGATCGCTCTGGTGACCTTACCGGAACGCATACACCGGGTACAAACATACACATGGCGGGGGGTACCGTTGACGATCGCCTTCACGCGCTTCACATTGGGCTTCCAGGGACGATTGGAACGCCGATGAGAGTGAGAGACCTGAATGCCGAAAGTCACGCCCTTATCGCAAAACTCGCACTTTGCCATCCGTTGCACCTCCTTGCTGTTGCGTACTTCATAGCCTATTCACAGGCACAGCTGATATCATAGCAGAAAGTTTTTCAAAATGCAAGGACTATTTTCAAAAAAAATTAACTTTTCTGCAAAAATTTTTGAGGGTTTTTCAGGAGGTCCTTCCGGGATGGAAAGTGTTGCGGAATTGGGGAAACTCATATATAATAGAATGCGAAAATTTATGGCCCTTTCGCCCCTGGGACGAAAGCGGCGGAAAGATGAGGGGCGTCCATGAATCAAAAAGGTTTGAAAATGGCAGAGTTTGTCAAAGCGTTCGATCTGGAGATTCTCAATCAGGGCAGCGATTTTTCTGCGTGCCGGCTCAGCATTCCGGATGTGAACCGTCCGGGCCTACAATTCCACGATTTTTACGATTATTTTGATCCCCGCCGCCTGCAGGTCATCGGTAAGGCGGAGGATACATATCTCAAGGGGCTGAGCTCCGAGCAGCGCCGCAAGTGCTTTGATGACCTCTTCCTCTATGACATCCCCGCCCTGGTCCTGGCCCGGGGCCTGGACTGCTTCCCTGAATGTCTCTCCAGCGCTGTGGCCCATGAGAAGACGGTGCTGCGCACCCAGGAGACCACGGTGGATTTCACCAGCCACGTCATCGACCACCTCAGCCATGTGCTGGCTCCCTGCGTCACCCGCCACGGTGTTTTGCTGGATATCTACGGCGAGGGTGTGATGATCACCGGCGACTCCGGCGTGGGCAAGAGCGAGGCCGCCATCGAGCTCATTATGCGCGGACACCGTCTGGTGGCGGACGATGCCGTAGAGCTGCGCCGCATCTCCAACCAGCTGATGGGTTCCGCTCCCGAGGTCATCCAGGGCTATATCGAGCTGCGCGGTATCGGCGTGATCGATGTGCGCCAGCTTTTTGGTATGCGGTCCATCAAGACCGAGTCCCAGCTGGACCTGGTGGTGCATTTTGAGCAGTGGGACCCCAAGAAGTTCTATGACCGTCTGGGCATCGAAGACCACT
>JAFOCY010000018.1 GCA_017380995.1 Oscillibacter sp.
GACAGAGACGCCGTCCCGGGAAAGGAGCTGGGCCAGATAGTAGCTGACCCGGCCGCCGCCGCAGAGAATAGCCCGCTTGACGGGGCGGGTGATAATACCCAGGTTCCGCAAAAGAACGGTAAGGCTCTCGGTAGGGGCGGTAACGAAAACGCGGTCGCCTTCCCGCAGGGCAAAGTTGCCGCTGGGGGCGATGGCTGCGCCGTCACGAAGGACCGCGCACACCAGGACCCGGCACTTTACAACGCTGCCCAGGTTCCCCAGTGTCACATTGCAAAGCTTGCTTTTGGAATCGATACGCAGCTCCACAATTTCCACCCGGCCCTTGGCAAAGGTCTCGCGGCGGAGGAAGCCGGGATACTTCAAAAGACGCTGGATCTCCACGGCGGCCTGCTTTTCCGGATTGACCGTAAGAGACAGGCCAAAGGAGCCGCGCATCCGGTAGATCTGGTCGGTATACTCAGGATTGCGGATACGGGCGATGGTGTGAAGTTTGGGGTTCATGGTATGAGCCGTCATGCAGCAAAGAAGATTGACTTCGTCGGCATTGGTCACGGCGATGAGCAGGTCAGCATCCTCCACGCCGGCCTGGTGCAGCGTGGCCATGGTGGCGCAGTTGCCCTGAACAGCCATCACATCGTAAGCTGTCATGGTGCGCTCTAAAACGGCGGTGTTGGTGTCGATCAGGGTCAGGTCATGGCCCTCGGAGGAAAGCTGACGGATCAGCGCGGCGCCTACCTTGCCGCCGCCTGCGATAATGATCTTCATAAAAACACTCCCATAGCGTTGTGTGAGGTGGAAACATATATTAAACCATATTATACCGCACAAGGAGAGGGAATAGCAAGGCAGAGGCCATATTTTTGCAGAGTTTTGGCGTGGACGCCCCCTTTATTGCGTTAATAACGTAAAGAATTTTTTTAAAACACCGGTTGACAAAGGTCATTCCTTTGCGTATAATACATCACAACAGGAAAAACCGATGAGCAAGAGGAGTAACCGAAAGGGGTACCGCAAAGAGAGCCGTGGGTGGTGGGATCACGGCGGGGAAGCTTTTGGCGAATGGACTTGCGAGGGCGGAGCGAACAGGGCAACCTCAGTAGCGGCCGACGGGGACCGCACCCGTTACCAGGGCGGCACGTATGGATGTACGTGACAAGAGTGGGCGCAATGCGCCAACTTGGGTGGTACCGCAGGATCGAAGTCTTGTCCCAATGGGGATAAGGCTTTTTTTGTTTATCTGAAATCCAAGAGGAGGAATCTTCCATGAAACTTTACACGAAACGATGGCGCCGATGGCGTGGCTGAACGACATTCCAGAAACCAACACCATCATTTTGTAAAGAAAAAGGAGATTTTTATTATGAAGAACACCATGAAGAAGATCGCTTCCGCCATTCTGGCTCTCTCTATGACCATGGCTCTGGCCGCCTGCGGCGCCAAGGAAACCCCTTCCGCTCCTGCCGCCGCACAGAGTGGCGAGAGTGCAAAATGCTTTAAGATCGGCATCTCCCAGTTCGGCGAGCACGCCTCTCTGGATAACTGCCGCGTCGGATTCCTCCAGGGCCTCACCGAGGCGGGTCTGGTGGAGGGCACCGACTATGAGGTTCTCATCCAGAATGCCAGCTTCGACGGCGGCATTGCCACCCAGATCGGCCAGACCTTCTCTGCGGAAAACGTGGATCTGATGGTGGGCATCGCCACCCCCTCCGCCACCGCCTGCTACGCCGCGGCTGAGGATAAGAACATTCCCGTCATCTTTACCGCCATCACCGACCCCGTGGAGGCAAAGCTGGACAGCGGCAACGTCACCGGTACCTCCGATAAGCTTCCCGTGGAGGCCCAGCTGGACCTGATCCGCAGCCTCCAGCCTCAGGCCAAGACCCTGGGCATCATCTACACCACCTCCGAGCCTAACTCCGTTTCCGCCATTGCCGAGTATGAAGCCAAGGTGGCTGAGTACGGCTTTGACCTGGAGACTGTTGGCATCACCGCTCAGGCCGAGGTCACCCAGGCTGTAGATACCCTCCTGGCCCGCGGCATCGACTGCATGAGCAACCTCACCGACAATACCGTTGTTGGTGTTCTGGCTTCTACCCTGGAAAAGACCGACGCCGCCGGCGTTCCCGTTTACGGTTCCGAGGTGGAGCAGGTGAAGATCGGCTGCGTGGCCGCCGCCGGTATCGATTACATCCAGCTGGGCATCCAGACCGGCCAGATGGCCGCCAAGGTCCTCCGGGGCGAGGCGAGCTGCGAGGAGATCCCTTATGAGACCATCTCCGAGTACGGCATCTACGTCAATTCCGATGCCCTGAATGTCATGGGCATCCAGCTCCCCGCTGACATCGCCGCCAAGGCCATCGAAGCCAACGGCTAAAGGAAGCTGCTTATGAAACTCATCACTTACCGTTATGAAAACAAGGAGTATGTGGGTGTGCTGACGGCGGATGAGTCCGCCGTCCACCCCCTGCCTTATGGGGACATGACCGCCCTCATCGAAGACCAACTCTCCGCCGCGGCCGCGGCGGAGAGCCTTCCCATTTCTACGGTGGAGGTCCTGGCCCCCATCCCCCGGCCCCGGCAGGATGTGATCTGTCTTGGCATCAACTACAAGGCCCACGCCGATGAGGCGGAGCAGTACAGCGATGCATTCAAAAAGGAAAAACCCATCCCCATCTACTTTTCCAAGCGTGTCAGCGAGGCTGTAGGCCCCGGTGGATACATCGAGAGCCACCCGGGCTTGGTGGAGCGGCTGGACTACGAGGCGGAACTGGCAGTCATCATCGGAAAGACCGCCAAAAACGTCCC
>JAFOCY010000128.1 GCA_017380995.1 Oscillibacter sp.
AACAGCCCCCTTGGGGTTCATGCAGAAGGTGCGCACCAGGTCGCCGTACTGCTCCGTGCGGTAGACGATCTTGCTCTCGTAGAGCTCGTCGGTGAGGTGGGAAAAGACCTCGGCGGGCAGCTCCACACGCACGCCGATATCCACACGGTTGGACTTGGTGGGGATGTCCAGCTCACGGCACACGCCCTCCATCCACTTGCTGCCGATACGGCCCGCAGAGATGACGCACTTATCGCACCGGTACACCTCATCCTTGGCGGTATGGACCTCATAGCCCTCCTCCGCCGCCTTCACCCGCTCCACGGAGGTGTCGAAGAAGAAGTCCACCTTGGTCTTGAGGTCATTGTAGAGGTTCTCCAGCACCACGTAGTTGATGTCGGTGCCCAGGTGGCGCACGGAGGCGTCCAGCAGGTGGAGGTCGTTCTGGATGCACAGCTTCTTGAACCGGGTCCCCGCCGTGGAGTAGAGCTTGGTGCCCTCGCCGCCGTAGCGCAGATTGATCTGGTCCACATAGTGCATCAGGTCCAGCGCCTGCTTCTTGCCGATGTACTCATAGAGGGTGCCGCCAAAGTCGTTGGTGATGTTGTACTTGCCGTCGGAAAAGGCGCCTGCGCCGCCAAAGCCGCTCATGATGGAGCAGCTCTTGCACTTGATGCAGCTTTTCACCTTCTCGCCGTCAATGGGGCAGCGGCGGTGGGCCAGGTCATGGCCTGCCTCGAAGACGGCCACCTTCCACTCCGGCTTCTTCTCCATCAGCTCATAGGCGGTGAAAATGCCGCCGGGGCCTGCGCCCACAACGATCACATCATACTTCATATCTTGTTCTCCTTATCTCATCTATCAGTAACACTAATGTTCAACTGATTTTCTCTACCAAATCATAATACCACGCTCCCGTCCCCATTGCAAGGAAAGGTAGACCTTTTTCGAAAAATCCCTGCAAAAAAAGGGGCTGCCCCGCCTTTTGGATGAGACAGCCCCTCTTGGAAAGACGATATTTGTTCCTTAAATACCCAGCAGGTCGCTGTAGACCTTCAGAGCGCCGTCGGTATCGTGGGCGAGGACCCGCTTTGCCAGGACCTTACCCAGCTGCACGCCCTCCTGGTCGAAGCTGTTCACGTTCCAGATGAAGCCCTGGAACATGACCTTGTTCTCAAAGTGGGCAAGAATGGCGCCCATGGCCTTGGGGGTCAGCTTTTCGCCGATGATGATGCTGGAGGGGCGGCCGCCGGCGAAATACTTGTTTCGGTCATCGTCCTCCTTGCCGCAGGCAAAGGCCACGATCTGGGCGGCCACGTTGGCGCCCAGCTTCTGCTGGCTGGTGCTGCCCTGGATCACAACGTCCTGGCCCATCTGGCTATTTTTAAAGCCCATGAACTGCAGGGGCACGATGGTAGTGCCCTGGTGGAGGAGCTGGTAGAAGGAGTGCTGGCCGTTGGTGCCGGGCTCACCGAAGATCACGGGGCCGGTGAGGTAGCTGATGGGCTCGCCGAAGCGGTTGACGGACTTGCCGTTGGACTCCATATCCAGCTGCTGGAGGTGTGCGGGGAAGCGGCTCATGGCCTGGGAGTAGGGCAGAACGGCGGTGGTGGCGTAGCCCAGGATGTTGCGCTCGTAAACGCCGATGAGGGCGTCCAGCATGGCGGCGTTGTGCTTGACGTCGGGGTTCTTGGCCAGGGCGTCGGCCTCGGCAGCGCCCTCCAGGAACTGGGCAAAGACCTCGGGGCCAAAGGCCAGGGAGAGGATGGCGCCGCCCACGGCGGAGGTGGAGGAATAGCGGCCGCCGATGTAATCATCCATGAAGAAGGCGGCCAGATACCCCTCGTTCTTCGCCAGGGGAGAGGTCTCGCTGGTGACGGCCACCATGTGCTTGGCGGGATCCAGACCGGCCTCCTCCAGGGCGTTTTTCACGAAGGACTCGTTGGTGAGGGTCTCCAGGGTGGTGCCGGACTTGGACACCAGGATAAAGAGGGAGTGGGCAACATCGATCTTGCTCAGCACGCCTGCGGCGTCATCGGGGTCCACGTTGGAGATAAACTCCGCCTTCATCTTCAGCGCGCCGTTGACTCTGGCCCAGTTTTCAAGAGCCAGGTAGATGGCACGGGGGCCCAGGTCGCTGCCGCCGATGCCGATCTGCACCACAGTGGTGAACTTCTCGCCTGCGGCGTTGGTGATCTGGCCGGCGTGGACCTTCTTGGTAAACTCGGTGATCTTGTCCTGCTGGGCCACATAGAATGCCCGCTTGTCAACGCCGTCGGCCATGACGGTCTCGCCCAGCTGGCCGCGGGTCAGGTGATGGAGCACGCGGCGCTTTTCGCCGGTGTTGATGACCTCGCCGTTATAGAGGGCCTCGTACTTTTCGGCCAGCTGTGCCTCTTCGGCCAGCTTGCCCAGGGCCTCCAGGATCTTGTTGTCCACAGGTCTTGCGCCGTAGTTGAAAGCAAGGCCCTCGCCCATGGGGACGGTGTAGTTCTTCACGCGCTCCGCGCCGGCCTCGCCGCTCATGGCGGCAGCCAGGTCGATGGGCTGGGTGGCCTGCAG
>JAFOCY010000129.1 GCA_017380995.1 Oscillibacter sp.
AGCTGCCGCGGCTCTGGGTCATAGAGCGCAGGTCGATGGCATAGGTGGTCATCTCGGCCATGGGGACCTCAGCGGAGATCACCTGCTCGCCGCTCTCGGTGGGATCCATGCCCATGACGCGGCCACGGCGCTTGTTCAGATCGCCGATAACGTCGCCCATGTAGCTGTCGGGCACGGTGACCTTCAGCTCGCCAACGGGCTCCATCAGGCAGGGGTTGGCCTCGGGCATAGCGGCCTTGTAAGCCAGCTGTGCGGCGGTCTTGAAGGCGATTTCGGAGGAGTCAACGGGATGGTAGGAGCCATCATACAGCACGGCCTTCAGGTTGACCACGGGATAGCCGGCCAGAGGACCATGGACGCAGGCCTCGCGCAGGCCCTTCTCAACGGCGGGGAAGAAGTTCTTGGGCACGGAGCCGCCGAAGACTTCCTCGGCGAAGACCATCTCTTCGCTGTCGCAGGGCTCGAAACGGACCCAAACGTCACCGAACTGGCCGGAGCCGCCGGTCTGCTTCTTATGACGGCCCTGCTTCTGGACGGTCTTGCGGATCTTCTCGCGGTAAGCAACGCGGGCGGGCTTGAGCTCGGTCTCCACGTTGAAGCGGGTCTTGAGCTTGCTGACCAGAACGTCGATCTGCATATCGCCGGCGGCGGAGAGGACCATCTGGTGGGTCTCGGCGTTGTTGACCACGGAGAAGGTGGGATCCTCTTCGTTCAGGCGGTTGAGGCCCTGGGCAACCTTATCTTCCTGACCGCGGGTCTTGGGAGCGATAGCCACGGAGTAGCAGGGCTCAGCGAAGGGCAGGGGATTGAGGGTAACGACCTTACGGGCGTCGCACAGGGTATCGCCGGTCTTGACGCGGTCCATCTTGGCAATGGCGCCGATCTCGCCGCAGTCCAGCTCCTTGACCTCGGTAGCCTTCTTGCCGCGCATGACATACAGGCGACCCAGCTTCTCGGTGTTGCCGGTGCGGGTGTTGACCATGGGCATATCGGAGGTCAGGGTGCCGGAGATGACCTTCACGAAGGAGTACTTGCCGTACTGGTCGGAAACGGTCTTGAACACGAAGGCGATGGGCACGCCGCCGGGGGAGACGACGAATTCCTCACGCTCGCCGTCCTGGCGGGTGGCCTTATAGTGGTTGCCGTCCATGGGGTTGGGCAGGAGGCTGACGATATTGTCCATGAGCATCAGGGAGCCCAGGCAGTTGACAGCGGAGCCGCACAGCACGGGGAACAGGCTCATCTCGCGCACACCCTGGCTCAGGCCCTGGATCATCTCAGCGTAGGTGAAGTCCTCACCGCTGAAGAACTTGTCCATGAATTCCTCAGAAGTCTCGGCAACGGACTCCTTCAGAGCGTCGTTGAACTCGGTGATAACGTCTTCCTTGTCAGCGGGGACCTCGATCTCCACGCGCTTGAGGTTCTGCATCTCATAGGCGCGCTTGTTCAGGACATCGATGATGCCGGTGACCTTCTTGTTCTCGTCCCAGATGGGCACGACAACAGGAGCGATCTTCTTGCCGAAGCGCTCACGCAGGGCCTCGAAGGTGGCGTTGTAGTCGCTGTTATCCTCGTCGGTCTTGGAGATGTAGATGAAGCGGGGCATATTGCGCTCTTCGCAATACTTCCAGGCCTTCTCCAGGCCAACGGAAATGCCATCCTTAGCAGAGCAAACGATGATCGCGGCGTCAGCGGCGCGCAGGGCGGCCACAGCCTCACCGGCGAAGTCGAAAGCACCCGGGGTATCCAGCACGTTGATGCGGCAGCCCTTATAGTCAACGGGGGCCACGGCGGTGGTGATGGAGATCTGGCGCTTGGTCTCCTCGGGATCATAGTCACAGACAGTGTTGCCGTCTACGGCGCGGCCCATACGGTCGATGGCGCCGGTCACATAAAGCAGGCTCTCAGTCAGAGCGGTCTTGCCGCTGCCGCTGTGGCCAAGCAGGCACACGTTACGAATGTTCTGTACAGAATAGCTCATGGTTGTTTACACTCCTTATGATATTGCCCGACATGCGCATCCGCGCCCCGCCGGACGGGGTTTATAACATTGGGCAGCCGGGGGCCGCCAACGTGAAAATTATACAACATTTGTCAAAGCAACACAACAAGTTTCTTGGCATCCTTCACATTTTAGGCAGTAATGTAAAAAAGTTCTCGGGAATTTTGGCAAAGACGTAAAAGATTACGCGGCTTCCATGTCAAAAAGGCCCTCTCCGGGCGGAGAGGGCCTTTCCTATTTAATATTAGTATCTGGCGGCAAAATCGCTCATCAGCACCACCGGCACCGTCCACAAAAGCAAAAAGGCTTCCAGCGTCAGGGGCGGCATCAGGTGATAGGCCCCCAGGGCGGCAAGATAGGCCGTCAAAAGGGTGCCCGCAACGCTGCCCGCCAGGGACAGCACCACGCTGCGCCGCACGCAGCGCACCAGGCGGCGGCTGCCCACCACCGTTTCCGCGTAGGGAAGCAGTCCCTCCCGGAAGAGGAGGGCCCGGGCCAGATCGTGGTCCTTCCCCGCCTCGCTCAAGGCCACCCGGATGGTCAGCCCCGGATACTCCACCCGGGCCTTCTTGCCGAATTTCCGCTTCAACAGGGCGGGATTCACGTTGGGGTCCCGGGAGGCAAGGATGGCGGTGATGTGGTTATGCTGCATCATTTTCAGGGCATAATCCACATTTTCTGCCGGGTTGTACTTCACGGCAAACACGGCGATGAGCTGGCGGTCCACCGCCAGGAACACGCCGGTCTTGAGGTTGATATCGCCGGGGAGGCGGACTTCCATCTTCCGCATGAAGGAGGCGGTGCCCAAAAGCACCGACTCGCCCCGGATGGTACCGGCATAGCCGCCCTCTTCATAGAAGGCGAACTGGTCCACCTTCAAATAGCTCCCCATCTCGCTGCGCAGCACCCCGTCAAAAAGGCGGTTCAATCCGCAGTCGGCGGCACGGGCCATGCTGGCGGCGTAGGAGACCACCTTGCGCCGCTCCTCGGCGTAGATCTTCATGCCGTTGAGCTGCACCGCCCCGGGCGGGAAAAGGTCGCTGTCCGAGAGGATCATGCACTTGCGGCGGCTGATCTTCTCCGCGCCGGACCAGCCTGCAACGGCGCAGCCCGCTTTTTGCAGGTGCCGGGCCAGACGGGACCAGGAAAGGCCCCAGCAAAGAGGCAGGGCAAAGGTGCCTGCCGCGGAGAGGATGATGCTCAGGTGCAGCAAAAAGTTCTCCCCATGGCCCTTTGCCAGAGAGGTCAGGCCCGCAAACACGAAAGCCGCCACCCCCACCAGGGGCAAAAGCACCGTCTGGGCCAGCGCAGCACCGTCATCCCGTCGGGCGGTGGTGTAGAAGCCCCGGACCGCGCCGGGCTGCTTGCAGGCCGCCCGTTCCGTCTCGGCAATGAGGTAAGGGGGCTCTTCGTCCATACTGGCGGCACGGAAGGTATCCAGGAAGCCCCGGTCCTCCCGGGTATTGCCTAGGTGGGCGAAAAAGAGGGAAAGACACACAACGCAGCCGTAGGGTCCCACCTCCGCCGGGCCGTTACCTGTCAGGCGGAGGATGCAGTCGCCCATGGCGGCAAGGACTGCGGCGCAGGTGAGCACCTCACTGGTGCAGCGGCGGCTGCGCAGCCGCTCCAGCGCCTTGCCGAACACCCCCCGACACACCAGCGCGGTAAGCACCAGCAACGCCAGAAGGACCATCGCGGCGTACTTGGGCTGGCCCGTCCAGAAGGGGACGGCCACGCCCTGCTGCTCCAGCACCAGTAAAACCGTGGGGAGCAGGGAGAGGAAGAAGGATGGCAGCAGCATGGCGCTGCGCCCCTTATAGTCCTCCCGGACCTCCGCCGCGGCGGTCATCAGGTCCGGCTCCTCGCCGATGGGCTCTTCCTCCACCTCACTCTCCGGCTCCGGAGGGCCGTAGAGCTGTTCGGTATCCTCGTAGGCTTTGCGGGAGAACAATCCCCGCTTGGGCGGAAGCAGCGGCTCCTGCTCCTCCATCACCGCGTCCACGGTGCTGCCCACCATCTCCTCCAGGGAGAGGGGCTTAGGGGGCTTGGGCAGCTCCTCCTTCTTCTCCGGCGGGGGAGGCGGAGGGGCGGGCTGTTTCTTTCTTCTGGGGGGCATCTCTTCGGGAGCGCTCTGCGCCTCCTTTACCAGGTTCTGCCCCAGGCTCCCGCCGTATTCCGCCAGGATATCCTCCAGAGAAAACTCCTCCGGCTCAAAGTCATCATTCAATTTGTCTCTTTCTTTGGAAGCCATGAAATTCCTCTTTCTATACGGGTGGGAGCGAATAAACGGTTTATCCCAGTCTCTGGCGCACGGCCTCGTAGAGCAAAATGGCTGCGGCGGCAGAGGCGTTGAGGGAGTTGAGCTTACCCTTCATGGGGATGCTCACAAGAAAATCGCAGTTTTCCTCGGCCAGGCGGGTCATACCGTCGCCCTCGGAGCCGATGACGATGGCGGCCGCCCCCTTCAGGTCCGCCTCATAGAGGTTGGTGGTGCCCTTGGCGGCGGTGCCAAAGACCCACACGCCCTGCTTTTTCAGGTCCTTGATGAGGGAGGGGATGTTGGCCACCCGGGCAACGGGCATATGGGCCACGGCGCCGGCGGAGGTCTTGGCCACCACGGCGGTGAGGCCCGCACTGCGGCGCTTGGGGATCACGATACCGTGGGCGCCGGCGCACTCGGCGGTACGGATGATGGCGCCCAGGTTGTGGGGATCGGAAATCTCATCGCAGATGACGATCAGGGGCTTTTCCCCCTTCTCGGCGGCCTTTTCCAGAATGTCCTCCACGCTCACGTATTCCCGCATGGCGGCCAGGGCGATGACGCCCTGGTGGGCGTGGGTGCGGCTCATGCCGTCCAGCTTTCGCTTGTCGGCGTCCACCACCACGATGCCCGCGGCACGGGCCTTGGAGGCGATGTGGCCCAGGGTCTTGTCCGTCTCGCCTTTCTGGATGAAGATCTTGTCGATGTTCTCACCGGCCCGCAGGGCCTCGATCACGGCATTGCGGCCTTCGATGACGCCGTCAGCTTCGGCGGTCAGGGCATTTTTCTTTTCTTCGTTCATATGTTTTAACTCTCCTGAGAAATAGTTTTAGCCATAGTTATTATGATTGTATCATAGTTCTTCCCCGCAATAAAGCTAAATTTACAGAAACTTCATCAAAAAGCCTCTTTCCGCTCCTTGTGAGAAGGCGGATTTCGTGTTATACTCCTAATACTTAAAAAAACGATCCTTCGGAAAGGAGTCTTTTTCATATATGGATCAAAACAAAAAGAATAAGCGGCCCAAAAACGGCAAGGGCAGCAACTGGCGGGGCCTTGTGTCCCTGGTGAGCTGGGCGCTGCTGCTGACGATGCTGTTTTCCATCGGCGGGGACTTTATGACCGGCCAGGTCCGCCACGCCGACTCTGTGGAGATCAACTACAGTGATTTCCGCAGCATGGTCAAGGCGGAGCAGGTGAGCTTCGTTGGCTTTGACAACGAGGAGGCCATCCTCATCGTGGAGCCTGCCGACGGGTATGTGTATACCGACGAGGAGAAAAACATCCACTACGTCTACGACGCGGAGGAAAAGCTCTACACCCCCCACGAGGTAAAGGACAACGAATTCCTTCCCAAGGAAGGGACCGAGCCTGTGGCCCTGGAGCTGTTCACCGTAAAGGTGGAGACCAATGACGCCATCATCGCCTTCCTGGATGAGCACGGTGTCACGAACTACACCGAGGATTACCAGGCCCCCATGAGCGGCATCACCTACTTCCTCATCCAGATGCTCCCCCTGATCTTCTCCATCCTGGCCATCACCCTCATCATGGGCATCATGGCCAAAAAGGGCATGGGCGGCATGGGCGGCATCGGCGGCGTGGGCAAGGCCAACGCCAAGGTGTATATGGAAAAGTCCACCGGCGTCACCTTCAAGGATGTTGCCGGTCAGGACGAGGCCAAGGAGTCCCTGACGGAGATCATCGACTTCCTCCACAACCCCGGCAAGTACACCGAG
>JAFOCY010000130.1 GCA_017380995.1 Oscillibacter sp.
GAGCTGTCCTTAGTACGAGAGGACCGGGATGGACAGACCTCTGGTGCACCAGTTGTCCTGCCAAGGGCACAGCTGGGTAGCTACGTCTGGACGAGATAAACGCTGAAAGCATCTAAGCGTGAAACTCCCCCTAAGATAAGATCTCTCATCCGAAAGGAGTAAGGCACGTCGTAGACGATGACGTTGATAGGTCGGAGGTGGAAGTGCAGTAATGCATGTAGCTGACCGATACTAATCTGCCGAGGGCTTGACCTACAATTGGTTAATGATGAGAATAAAACGCAGGCTGCTTGTAGCAATGATTGAAGTTTCACTGTTCGGTTTTCAGGGTGTAGGAAGCGCATCCGCGCCTTTAGCTCAGTTGGTAGAGCAACTGACTCTTAATCAGTGGGTCCCGGGTTCGAATCCCTGAAGGCGCACCAGATGGCCCGTTGGTCAAGCGGTTAAGACGGCGGCCTCTCACGCCGCAAACATGGGTTCGATTCCCGTACGGGTCACCAATAGTCAGTGTTGATTAGAGCGAGGGTCCACCCGTTCCCATTCCGAACACGGAAGTTAAGCTCGCTTCTGCCGAAAATACTTGTCTGGAGACGGACCGGGAAGATAGGTAATGCTGACACAAAGAACAGGACAGTCGAAAGACTGTCCTGTTTCTTTTTTATCCGAGAGAAAAAACATTGTCCCGGTGGAAAATTCCACCGGGACAATTTGTTTATGTATCCAGCTTTTTGCTCAGGGAGATATAGAAGCAGGTTCCCACGATGAGGGAAACGATATCCGCAATCGGCTGGGCACAGACCAGACCGAACTCGCCGATGACGGCATTGAGGATGATGAGCAGGGGGAAGAGGAACAGTGCCTGTCGGATGACGGAGAGCATGAGGGAGTGGAGCCACTTGCCCATGGCCTGGAAAATACTGCTGTACAGGTTGGTGAAGCACATGCCGGGGGCACACAGGAACCAGACGCGCAGGAATCGGATGCCTTTTTCCACAGTGTCGGGGTCTTGAATGAAGATGGTGATGAGAGTGCCGGCAAAGACCTCCACTACGAGGATGCACAGTGCGGCATAGCAGCCGAGGATGATAAAGGAGAGTTTGCTGATCTCCTTCATGCGGACATAGTCCTTGGAGCCATAGCAGTAACCCAGCAGAGGCATGATGCCCTGGGTTAGGCCGATGGTGATCTGGATGGCAATGGTGCCGATCTTCTGGACGATGCCGAAGGCGGCAATGGAGACGTCTCCGTACTCCGACATGAAATGAGTCAGAACGATGTTGGCGCTGCTGCCCAGAATGATGATGGCAGCGGAGGGGATGCCCACGAGGATGACCTGACGGGCGATCCAGGGGTCAAAGCGCAGTTTGGTGGGATTCAGGACGATGATGCTGTCCTTTTTCCGGCGGATCACTACGAAGAGATAGAGGAACGCGGCGATATTGGACAGGAAGGTGGCGATTGCCGCGCCTTTGGCACCCAGCCCCAGAACGGGGACGAAAATGGCGTCCAGACCGATGTTCAGAAAACCGCCCAGAGCCATGCCGATGCTGGCCTGTTTGGTGTTGCCCTCGGCACGGATCAGGTGGCCCAGCATGAGCGCGGCCGCCGTGGGGATACCGCCGAAGAGGACGGTCCAGGTGAGGTAGTCCTTTGTAGCACGGAAGGCTTCGGGGGTGACGGCACCGATGACGGTCAGGATGGGGGTCATAAAGGCGGCAAGTACGGCGATGAGGACCAGAACCGCAGCCATAGCGCCGTAGAAGGCGAAGGTGGAGGCCTGGGAAGCGCGCCCGCGCTCGCCCTGTCCCAGACTGCGGGACATGAAGCTGTTGGCGCCGATGCCAAAGAGATTGCCCACCATGGTCAGAGACATGAACAGGGGGAAGCTCAGGGTAAGGGCCGCAACCTGCGCAGGATCGTTGGTGTGTCCTACGAAGAAGGTATCCGCCAGATTATAAAGGAGTGTGACCAGCTGGCTCAGAATGGTCGGGATGGCGAATTTGGCGATGGCCCGTGGGGCGGAGAGGCCCTGAAAGACGTCTTTTGGTTGTGTCATGGAAACGCCTCGAATCTTTTTGAATTTGTCCCCATTATAAGACAAAATGTGGAATATCGCAAGACAGGAAACAGCCGCCGAAATCTTTCGGCGGCTGTTGGATTCAGGATTTGCGGCGGACTCCGGACAGATTAAAGAGGAGTACGCCGCTGAGGATGATACCGCCGCCGATCATGGTGGCAAAGTCGGGGACTTCTCCTGCGAAGAGGAATCCGAAAATACTGGTCAGGAAAGGAGTGATGAACATATAGTTGCTGACCTGAGAGGTCTGTTTGGCTTTGGAAAAAGCAACCGACCAGGAGACATAGGCGACGGCGCTGGAGCCAATGCCCAGAACCGCCAGATAGACAAACTGGATGGCGGGGGCGGTGGTGACTTCCTGCATGGCGGTGGGAGCAAAGAAAGCCAGCAGGAGGGTGCCGAAAAAGATGCTGTAGGTGGAGGCTTGCAGAGCGGTGTAACGCTTGGTTAGCTTGCGCTGAATGAGATTATACCCGCTGAGTTCCAGGGCTGCCAAAATGAGCCAGAAAAGGCCGGAATTGAGAGACAGGGAGCTGTTGAGCAGAGTCAGAACGGCAACACCGAGAAATTCGATGACGATGGCGGCCCACTGAAGGGGGCGCAGATACTCGCCGTAGAGAAAACGGGCGAAGAAGGCGGTGATGACGGGGACGGTGGCGATGACCACGCTGCCGGTGGCGGCGGTGACGGTGGCCTGTCCCTGATTGAAGCAGATCATGTACAGGAAAAAGCCGATGGCGCCGGAGATAAAGAACAGGGGGAGGTCACGCAGCCGGGGCGGTTTCATCTTTGTTACAAGGGAGATGACGATCAGTGCGCAGGATGCGATGAAATAACGCAGAAAACCCAGAGAGAAGGTGGAGAAGACCTGCAGTGTCAGACGGGTAAAGACATAGGCCAGCGACCAGAACACAATGGTGATGGCGGCATAGGGATGAAAACTGTCTGTCCACTTCATAACGATCCCTCCCAAAAGTTTTTTG
Source organism: Oscillibacter sp. (assembly GCA_017380995.1). Classification (GTDB taxonomy): domain Bacteria; phylum Bacillota; class Clostridia; order Oscillospirales; family Oscillospiraceae; genus Oscillibacter. Next base: position 3,061 of record JAFOCY010000130.1, read on the forward strand.
TAATATAGCATGTTAAAGTGTTGTTGTCAAGTTTCGGAGGAGACAGAATCATCTTCTCTTGACACTTCCCCCGTGAAATGATAACATAGAAAAGCGCAAAGAACGGAAAGAGTAACGTTTCGTCCAACGAACAGAGAGACTTCCTCACCGGCTGAAAGGGAAGTCACGGCGGAGAATGTGAAGTGCGTCCGGGAGCGCGGCGGGTAATTCCGCCCGGTTTGGCCCCGTTAACGGCCCTCGAGTAACAAATGAGAGTGGAACCGCGACCTGTCGCCTCTTATGCCCTTGGGGTATGAGGGGCTTTTTTGTTTTTTCACATACCAATTTTCGACAAGGAGAATGAATATGTATCTCTATAACTCTGCCACCCATAAGAAGGAAGAATTTGTGACCCACACTCCCGGCCACGTGGAAATGTACACCTGCGGCCCTACCGTGTATCACTTCGCTCACATCGGCAACCTGCGCTCCTATATCATGGAGGACGTGCTGGAGAAGTACCTGCGCTACACCGGCTATGACGTCAACCGCGTCATGAACATCACCGACGTTGGCCATCTGGCCTCCGACGCCGACACCGGCGAGGATAAGATGCTCAAGGGCGCCAAGCGCGAGAACAAGTCCGTCATGGACATCGCCAAGTTCTACACCGACGCTTTCTTCGCCGACTGCGTGAAGCTGAACATCAAGCGCCCCGACGTGGTGGAGCCTGCCACCAACTGCATTGACGAGTATATC
>JAFOCY010000131.1 GCA_017380995.1 Oscillibacter sp.
CTCATTTTAATGTCCTCCTAATGTGTTTTCTGTTTTAAGCTGGCAGGCTCACAAACAGTTTAGCACATTAGGAGTTTTCTTTTCATCGCTTAAGCTTTTTGGAACCACGCGACTATCGCGTGGTTTTCTTTATACAAAAAACGCGTACATAGTTTTATGTACGCGTTTTTTCAACTTATTTTTTATTCATTCGCTCCAGCACGCCGGCGGTATATTCGCTCCAGCTGTACTGCGCCATGTACTCGCCGTGCCATACGATGCCCATGCGCTTGCCGTCGCACCAGTCATAATAGTCGCAGGCCAGACGATTCGGCATGATGCCCAGTTTGCCTCGCTGCTGGGCAATCACATTGCCGCAGCCAGCGTCTTCTAGCGTTTCCAGCAGGTCGCGGCGCAGGCTTTTCATATAGCTTTCATGGCCACCGTCGTCTTCAAAAATGACCGCCTGCAGCTCGGAAGATGTGCATAGCGCACCCTTACGGTCAATGAGATAGGCCAAAAGCTCCTTGGTTTTGCTGTACTTGAAGGAAATGGGCTCCCCATCAATATAAGCTTCAAAATTGCCAAAGGTCTGCACCCGCATCCGTCTGCGCTTCGGGATGGGCCGGCGCAGATCGTAAAGTTCCTTTTTCACCTTTTCCACCGTGATCGGTTTTGTTAAATATCCGCTGGCGTGCAGGTCATAGGCCTCCTTGCGGTATTCTTCAAAGCCGGTGGCAAAAATAATGTTGATGTCCGGATTTCGCAATTTCAACTGCTCTGCCAACTCCACACCGCTCATCCCCGCCATCTCTACATCCAGAAACGCGATGTTGCAGTCGTGTTCTTCCACAAACTCCAGCGCATCCTCTGGATATTCAAATCCGGTCAGTTCTGCCTCCGGTGCCGCTTCGCGGATCACGTCGAGCAGTCCTTCCAGAGCGATCCGCTCATCATCCACTGCTATGATCTTCATCTTGTATGATTCGCCTCCTTTGTGGGAATGGTCACAACGGCGACTGTGCCGTTTTCGGAGCTGGTGATGGAAAGACTCCCGCCTACCATATTCCGAAGCCGGTCGCTTACATTTCGGATGCCCACATGAGGCTTTCCGTCTTCCATGTATGTGTTCGGGTCAAAGCCAACGCCGGTATCGGCAACCGTGACAAGAACACACTCGTCTGTCCTGCGGGTGGAAACAGTCACACTGCCACCACCCCGTTTTTTGGTCACACCATGCTTTACCGCGTTCTCCACCAGCGGCTCTACGGTAAGAGGCGGCAGCTTGAAATCGGTCACTTCCACATCATAGATCACATCCAACTTGCCGCGGAAGCGGATCTGCTCCAGAGAGAGATAGGTCTGGATATGCTGGTATTCCTCTGCAAAGGGAATGGGTTCGCTTTTCTCAATCGAAAGCATATTACAGCGCAGATACTCTGCAAAACTGCTGACAGCATCTTGCGCCGTTTCCGGCTCCTTGCGGTAGAGGTGGTATATGGTGTTGAGCACATTGTAGAGGAAATGGGGCTTGATTTGGGAAAGCATGATGGCGATACGGCTGTCTTCCAGTTCTTTTTCCAGCTTTGCTGCGCGGATGGATGCGCGATGGTTTTCAACAATGCCTTTGGCCGCCGCAACAATATGTATAACAAAAAGCAGCGCGAATACAATCTTGGAGAAAGGTGCCCGCCATACGATGTTTGCGCCCAGGCCGAATATGTCGAGTAATATCGCGGCAAACAGTATAAAGGCGGAAATGGGTACCAGCCGCTTTGCATCTTTGCGCAGCACTTCCAGCACGCAGAAGACCATAAAGAGCAGACACAGAACGACCTGTGCGGCTGCCCAATAAGGCAGCGTATCATAGATCACCGTCACACCGATAAAGGACAGCAGAATAAGCACACTGTTGAGCAGGGCGGACAACAGTACAGCGATCTTTGCGACGCGCTGCTTCTTTCCGGTCAATGTGTCGCTCATAAAGTGACACAGGCAAAAGGCCGCCAACATCATGCAAAGCTGGCATGTGTAGGTGTTAAAAATATTCAGGTCGCTCCAGTATGAGACGTCTATGCTGTCAAAAGCCACATAACCGCCGGTGAAAAGTGTCAGCAGGCCGAGCTTTAAAAGCGTGCCCCCCACAGGAATGCGCATGATCACAGCCGCGATGGAAGCACCCAACAGCATCAGCGAGGTCGCCGCAAACAGGACACCCAGAATTCTGAATCGTTCCCCATGGGGAGCCAGATTCAGCTCCAGAATGCTCCATTCCACCGGATCGGAACACAGGGTGGTAAGAAAATCCCTGTACGCTGTCTTGTTGCCGCAAACGTGGGGGTTGTGCAAATAAATCTCAATGGTGTCTTCCGGCCCGATGGCGGGAACAAGCGTACCCATCCACGCCCGCACGCACATAGAGGCAAACAGCTCCGGCTTCAAATCAGGAATGGCAAGTATATCGTCCTGATAGATTTGCTGACCGTTGACCGCGATCTGAATTCCGATGTGGTTGCGGTAAAAGTTCAGCTGCCACCCCTCGCCCATTTCACGAAGAAACGTACCGCGAAGGTACAGGTCACCTTTCAAGGCAGAAATATCCGACTCCTCCGTCAGTGGCTGCCAGTTTTTACCGTCGCGGCTGTATTCGCCCACAAGCTCCTGTGGCATGGGTATGGGCAGGAAAGCCTGATGATGGTTGAGGGTTACGGATAAAAGACAAATCACTGCCAAAAGAAGCGGCAAAACAAAGCTAATGTATTCCAACCGCCGGCTCTTTATTTCCATAAGGTTTCCTCCGAATATGTGCAAGTTATTATTTCCATAAATTTTATTATAGCATGAAACAATACAAAAACAAAATAACATCTACTAACATCTTTACAACGATAGAACAATACCCTCATTTCCGCAAATGGGTGGAAGCAATGATTGCCATATAAAGCTTTTAATTTCTTTTTTGACTACTGTTTGACTACTATCCTAAAAAACGCTTAAATAACCGGGAGTCATTGCAGTGCAACGACTCCCGGTTTTCTTGTAGTTTCTGTCTTGGTTTGTGCACAATCGACGAAATGACTGTGGCACAAGAGTTTCGCATTTGACCGCCTGATAACTCCGACTCTGAAGGTCGCTGGTTTGAATCCAGTCGGGCGTACCAAAAACCACCTTAAACGATACGTTTAAGGTGGTTTTTGGTTTTTCATCCATTTTCCGTTCGTTCCGGGCAAGCTGTCCCGCAGTGCTTAGACCCCGATCAACTCCAGCACCTGCTGCATATTTTTTCTGCCAAACGAAACCTGTTCATCGTTGATCACAAGACACGGAACGCTCATCACACGATAGCGCCTCTGCAATTCCCCAAAATGGCGGATATCGTATACTTCGGCAGACACATTCGGATTTTCCGCCGCAATATGCTGGGCAGCCTGTACCAAATCAGGACACATTCCACAAGAGAGCGTTACCAGGATCTTCATATCCACAGATTTTTGCAAAGAACTGATCCTCTGACGGATATTCTCATCCAGGGCCTGTCCCGGTCCGGCCGCATTGTAAAGTCCCCAAATAAAAGAGGTAAACTCATGGCCACCCGGAACCCCGTGGAACGCCAGCCCGGTTTCCCTGCCGTCCGCCAGGCAGATTTTGACACAGGGAGCAGTCTCGGAGGATGATCCCCTCTCCGCGACCTCCACGGTCAGTTTTGGGGAAAGGGCCGCCAGGGCATCCGCATATTTTTCCAGTTCTGCGGAAACAGGCCGCTCATCCAAATAAAGCTTCAGCAGCAGCGGCCGGGCCATTTTTTCAAAGATCCCTTCCAGCTGTTTTTTCGTTTCAGCGGCAAACAAGTCATTGCTGCTTGCCGGAGCCTCCGTTAAAGACGTTGTCTCCGGTTTTTCTTCATGCGCAGCCGCCGGGGCCAGGGGATGCAGTCCTGTTTTGCGCTGCATCCTTACCGCATATTTCTCCAGCTCCGTGGCGGCCAAAGCGCCGTCACTTACAGCAGTGACCACCTGCCGCAACGGCTTGATGCACACATCCCCGGCAGCGTACAGACCATCCACGCTGGTCTTTTTTGCGCTGTCCGTAACAACATAACCTTGTTCATCCAGCTCCGCCAGGCCGTTTGCCAGTCCGCTTTCAGGCGCATAGCCTACAAACACAAATATGCCGAAGGTATCCCCTTTTTCCGCGCGATACTCCGTTACTTCACCGGTGGAGGTATTTCGGTATCGGATATAATCGATGCCCTGCCCGCCTGAAACCTCCTCCACCACTGTATGGGTGAGGACTGTGATTTTTTCATGATTCCTGGCCTTATCCGCTACGGAAGCCGCGCAGGAAAAATCGCCCTTGCGGATCAAAATCGTAACATGGCGGGCGAATCTGGTCAAAAATACGCTCTCCTCTGCCGCCGCATAGCCGCCGCCTACCACAAACACTTCCTTGCCCGTGAAAAATTCTCCATCACAGGTGGCGCAATACGCCACGCCCCGGCCTTTGTGTTCTTTTTCCCCTTTAAAACCAACACTTTTGGGGTGGGCACCGGTAGCCAGCAAAATACCAAAGCAGTGGTACTCACCCCGGTTGGTGCGAACGGTCTTCACATCACCGTCCAGAATCAGTTCCTGCGCTTCAGCCTCCAGAAATTCTGCTCCAAAACTCTTTGCCTGGCGCAGCATCCTTTCGGTCAGCTCGCTGCCGCTGATCTTCTCAATGCCGGGATAGTTCACCACTTCATGGGTGATGGTGACCTGCCCGCCAAACTGCTCTTTTTCCAGCACCAGGACCCGGCATTTTCCCCGGGCGAGATACAGCGCGGCAGTCAGTCCCGCCGGGCCGCCGCCTATCACGATCACATCATACAGCTTATCCGCACTGACCGCCTCAGAACCATTCATCATTGATCACCGGCTTTCTCCTTTTCATGCAGGACGTTTTTACCGCCCCGCCTTACGCCCGCCAAAGGCTGTGCAAGTTACAGAAGGCATAGACCGCCTCCACCGCATCGCCCTCACACAGGGCAAAACAAGCCTGAGGTTTGCTGTCGGGTTCCAGTTTTCTATGCTGGCTGCCCAGTTTCGTCTGCAGGCAGATCCATTCAATATAGTGTTCGGGAGTCATGGGATGCTCCACTTCGCCAACAGTGACCCGCACCTGATTCCCCTCCACCTTCCAGACCGGAATATGCTTTTCCTGGGAGGCTTCGGTGGTGCCGGGAATGATCTCCTGCATCGTTTCTCCACAGCATTTTACAGGAACTCCACCGTCCCGAACCATCGCCACGATATTGCCGCAGTGCTCACAAATATAGAATTTTTGCTGCATAAGCTTCTCCTTTTCCAAGTATTCAAAAAAAGTGTGTCCCAAAAGTCATCAATAATACCCAGGATTCAGGACACACTATACACGCAATCAAGCGCTATTCGGAGGATCTCTTATGGAGCGTAATCACCCTGCAGCTTACAGGAAAAACTTTCTGCCTTATGCACTTGCCGCTTTCCTGATCGGTATCGCAGGCGGTTTTTCTACCGTACTGGGACCGGCCTTTGTACAGGATATCGGCATCGCCTATCACAATACCACCTGGACAGCCCTGGCGCAGGCCATGTCCACCGCTGCCTGCGCTCCCATCCTGGGAAAGCTGGGAGATGTCATCGGGCGGCGGACCACACTACTGGCGGGAATTGCCGTCTATACCCTTGGTAATCTCCTTACTGCGCTGGCCGGTTCCCTGCTGTTCATGATGGTCGCCCGGTTCATTGTAGGAATCGGAAGCGCTGCCATCACTCCGGTAGTCCTTGCATATATCGTTACAGAGTTCCCGCAAAACGCAGTGGCTAAGGGCTTTTCCCTGTATATGCTGATCTCCAGCGCCTCCGTGATTTTCGGTCCCACTCTGGGCGGCCTTCTGATCAGTTCTTACGACTGGCGGACCATGATCTGGATCTGTACCGGAATTTCCGCCGCCGTTTTCCTGGTATGCCTTGTACTCTGCCGCAGCCAAACCCCTGCTGCAAAAAACACCTTGACCGCATTTGACACCTCCGGCGCTCTTTTGGTGGTGCTCTTTTTCAGCCTTGCGCTGTGTATCCCATCTTTTGGGCAAAATTTCGGATGGTCCTCCGCCGCATTCATAGGGGTCCTGATCGCTGCGCTGATCTCCCTGGCCGGCCTGTTCCTGGTGGAGCGAAAGGCCAAACATCCCATATTGCCAGGCAGCTTTCTCAAGCGAAAAGCTTTTATCTTGAGTGTTCTGGCGCTGTTTCTTACCCAGGGATTGATGCAGGCTAACATGACCAACCTCATCGTGTTTGTAAATTACACCCAGCCACAAAACTCCGTCATCTCCGGATATGCCATTTCCATTATGTATCTGGGAATGTCCCTTGGTGCGGTGATCCTCGGTCCCCTGGCAGACCGTTGGGAGCCCAAAGCCGTGCTGACGGCCTCCTTGCTTTTGACCGGAGCGGGCTGCGCTCTCATGCTGCTTTTTTCTACCGAAACATCCGTCCTTTTTCTGGCTCTTTCCCTGGGTACGCTTGGCTTCGGGCTGGGTGGAAACGGCACGATCTTTATGAAAGTGGTGCTCTCCGGCGTTCCCGCCCACCAGGCCGGCGCAGGGACAGGCACTTACGGCCTGTTTCGTGACCTTGCTGCCCCCTTTGGTGTAGCGGTCTTTGTGCCGATGTTCACCAATCAGATCACAAACCTTATCGCAGCCGGAAGCGATGCGCCCGCTGCGGCAGTCAGCGCCATCGAGGCCCTGGCTATCGCGGAGATCTTCTGCGTCGCCGCAGGCATCGTCATCGTTTTGATGCTTCCGAACATCCGAAAAAAGTAAAGGAGCTTCCCTATGAGATTAAACGATAAAGTCATCCTCATCACCGCATCCACCAGAGGGATCGGCCTCGCCTCAGTCAAAGCCTGCGCAAAGGAAGGCGCCGTGGTCTACATGGCAGCAAGAGACCCGGAGCGCGCAAAGGCAGAGGCGGACCGGCTGAACGCAGAAGGCTGCCGGGTAAAGTGTGTGTACAACGATGCCACCAAGCCCGAAACATTTATCACTATGGTAGACGAGGTGGTCCAGGATGCGGGGCGTATAGATGTGCTCGTCAATAATTTCGGCACCTCCAACCGGCAGAAGGATCTCGACTTTGCAAATACGGACCCCCAGGTTTTTCTGGATACGGTCACCCTCAACTTACGCAGCGTGTTTCTATCAAGCCAGGCAGCCGTCCGGTATATGCGAAAAGGCGGAGGCGGCAGCATCATCAATATCTCCTCTATCGGCGGACTGGTGCCGGATCTTTCTCAGGTCTCCTATGGCACCAGCAAGGCAGCCATCAATTACCTGACAAAGCTCATTGCCGTCCATGAGGCCAAACACAACATCCGCTGCAACGCAGTCCTCCCCGGCATGACCGCTACGGACGCGGTGGAAAAAAATCTGACGGAGGAATTCCGCAGTCTCTTCCTCCGCCACATTCCCTTAAAAAGAATGGGCCTGCCTCAGGAGATCGCCGCTGCGGTGGTCTATTTTTCCAGCGAGGAATCCGCTTACACCACAGGTCAGATCCTGGCCGTTTCCGGCGGCTTCGGGCTGGCTACACCCATCTATGGCGATATGACGCAGTCTGAATAAAGACCGCATTTCCCCGGAAGAACCACACTCCGGCCGGATCAATCAGAGGGATCTACAATGAATTACTATCATGGCGCAGGCCAAAACCACGCATTCTTAATACCAGACAAAGGACGGAAAATCCCTGGCGCTGATCCCCGCTTATCACATCAGCGCGACAGGGGCGCGCAGCATATCCCTGCAGGTCCTTACGGACAGCTCTTCATGGTGGCTGGAATACCCGGAAACGGAATTTCACGCATCTGAAAAACAGTTCCGGATCCAGTTGGGCCAAAATATCTTCTGCGAAAAGGAAACCCACCTGCATATAGACCGCGAAGGTCTTTCCCTCCACGGGATCCTGCGCCACGGCCCCTTCTTGCCGCCGGCCTCGGACATCATGGGCCCGTTCCGGTTCTTTTCGGGGATGGAATGCTCTCACGGCGTCATCAGCATGGTACACTCTCTGAATGGGACCGTGACGATAAACGGAGAGGTTTTGGATTTTTCAGGCGGCACCGGCTATGTGGAAACCGACCGGGGCCGTTCCTTCCCCAGCGCCTATCTCTGGACGCAATGCGCCTGGCGCGAGCCCCATCCCAGCAGTTTAATGCTCTCCATTGCCACCATTCCTATGCCAATAGGCCGCTTTACCGGCTGCATTTGCGCGGTGATCCACAATGGACGGGAATACCGTCTGGCCACCTACCGGGGCGTACGCATCCGGCAATGGTCCGATACCGGCGCAATCATCCAACAGGGAACATACCGCTTGAGCGTGGAGGTGCTGGAGCGCCGGGGACATCCCCTGCGGGCTCCCGTGGAAGGGGCCATGGGCCGCACCATCCACGAAAGCCTTTGCGCCACATTGCGCTACCGCTTCTGGAAAGGACGGGAGCTTCTCTTTTCGCACACAGACAGCTGTGCCAGCTTTGAATACGCAGACACGCATCGAACTTCCCTGTAAAAAATCTTAAAGAAAGAAGGCGGCAATCATGCCCAACCAACTGCAGTTTGAAAAATCTCCTTATCTGCTTCAGCACAAGGAGAATCCCGTAAACTGGCTTCCCTGGGGAAGCGCTGCCTTTGAGATTGCCCAGGCTGAGGACAAGCCTGTCTTTTTAAGCATCGGCTACTCCACCTGTCATTGGTGTCACGTAATGGCCCACGAATCCTTTGAGGACGAGGATGTGGCCGCCGCCATCAACCAGGGGTTCATCCCCATCAAGGTAGACCGGGAAGAACGTCCGGATATTGACGCGGTCTACATGGCAGCCTGCGTAGCAATGACTGGCTCAGGCGGCTGGCCATTGACGGTGCTGATGACGCCCGAGCAAAAACCTTTCTGGACCGGAACCTATCTTTCCAAGAAGGACCTGTTATCCCTCTTAAAAGAAGGACAGCAGCTGTGGCGGGAAAAACGGGAAACACTGCTCTTCGCCGGCGATGAATTGACCGCCTATTTACAAAAAGAGGAAGCTGTCCGTCCCGGCACGCCCAAACGGGAGCTGGTCCTTCGGGCAGCCAACCAATATGCCCAGTCCTTTGATCCCCATTGGGGTGGCTTTGGCCGGGCGCCTAAATTCCCAACGCCCCATAACCTGATCTTCCTGATGCGCTATGCCAGGCGCACCGGAAATGACAGCGCCATGGATATGGCGGAAAAGACGCTGGAAGCCATGTACCGGGGCGGGTTGTTTGACCATGTGGGCGGAGGATTTTCCCGCTATTCTACAGATGAACGGTGGCTGGTCCCTCATTTTGAAAAAATGCTCTATGACAACGCCCTGTTGATATTTGCCTATACGGAAGCCTTCCAGTTCACCAAAAAGCCCCTCTATGCAATGGTGCTGCGCCGCACAGCAGAGTATGTCCTTCGGGAGCTGGAGGCTCCTCAGGGCGGTTTCTATTGCGGACAGGACGCCGACAGCGAAGGTATCGAGGGGAAATATTACGTCTTCACTCCGGCGGAACTGGAGGAGCTGCTTGGCAGGGAGCGAGCCGGCGCCTTCTGCCGCCGGTACAATGTGACTGCCCAGGGAAATTTTGAAGGTTGCAGCATCCCCAATCTGATCGGGCAGCAAGACATTACTGAAGAGCCCAGCGGCATGGACGCCATCCGCCAACAGCTTCGCGCCTACCGGCTTAAAAGGACCGTCCTTCATAAGGATGATAAGATCCTCACCGCCTGGAACGGATTGATGATCGCAGCGCTTGCAAAAGCGGGAGTGGAGGACCCTTCCTATCTGGAAGCGGCAAGCCGGGCGGCAGCCTTTATCGACAAGTATCTAACCGCACAGGATGGACGGCTGCTGGCCCGGTGGCGGGATGGGCAAAGCGATCACCCCGGAAAGCTGGAAGACTATGCGTTCTATGCCTGGGGTCTTCTGGAGCTCTACGGAGCCACCCTCCGCATCGAATATTTGGAAAAATCACAGCATTTGGCCGGGCTGCTTCTGGACCACTTCTTCGACCGGGAGCATGGCGGCCTCTACCCGTACGCCTCTGACGGAGAGCAGCTCCTCACACGGTCAAAAGAGGTCTATGATGGGGCCATGCCCTCAGGCAATGCGGTGGCCGCGCTGGTATTTTCCCGCCTGGCCCGGCTGACCGGTGAGACGAAGTGGCGTGAGGCCACCCGCCTCCAGCTCTCCTATCTTTCAGCGGCCGTTGAAGCCTATCCGGTGGGACACAGCTTTACCATGCTGACGCTGCTGGAGGAGCTCTGGCCTTCCATGGAGCTGGTTTGCACGGCAGACCGGGTCCCGGCAGAGCTGACCGCCTTTCTGCGCCGAAATCCACATCCCGAAATGAGCGTACTGGTAAAAACACCGGAAAATCAGGACAGGTTATCTGCACTGGCCCCATTTACCCAGGCTTACCCCGTCTCCAGTCATGAAACGCTGTACTACCTTTGCCAAAATGGCGCCTGCAGCCAACCGGTCAGCAACATCTCTGAGTTGGAATCTCTTATAGAGCCGCAAATAGGAAAACTGCCGTCTTAAGCTGATTTCTCCGTATTTCCGGCACTTTCAGCAAAATATGATTGACAGATAATCACCCGGGTGCTAAAATTAAAAAATCTTATGTTTCTCATATAACAGTTAAAAGATAGAGGTGCAGTTGCCAAGAGTCACATATGTGGAAGGGGTCGCTTCCCGTTGCATATGTAAAAGGGGCCGCTGCCGAAGGAGGATGAGGCGCAAGTCCTTCTGGTCAAACAAATAAGATTTGCTTGACTGTCGCGAAAGCGGAGAGCTATGGATTAATTGTGACTTCCCTTTTGATCCCAGCGGGTCTTCTCGGAATTCATTTGCAAAACACAGCTAACCGTTCGTTAGTTGTGTTTTTTTGTTTTATCCCGCATTTTATGCGAATATTACATTGATCTGATATCTGATATACAAACATCAGGAGGAATCTGCTGTGTCTAAAACCGTCGTAAAATTTGGCGGAAGTTCCCTTGCTTCCGCCGCTCAAATAAAGAAGGCTGCCGCCATTATCCGTTCGGATGAGGCCCGCCGCTTCGTGGTGGTTTCCGCGCCCGGCAAGCGGGACAGCTCCGACACAAAGGTCACGGACCTTCTCTATCGCTGCTGCGACCTGGCTGCCGCCGGCGAAAAGTTCGACGAGCCCCTTTCCCTGATCCGGGACCGCTTTTCCGGGATCCTGGAGGAGCTTGGCGTAACCATGGATCTGGGCAGGGAGATCGAGACCATCCGCGCCCACCTTACCAATGGTCCCCAGCGGGAATATATGGCAAGCCGGGGCGAATACCTGAATGCAAAGGTCATCTCCGCTTATCTTGGCTTTGACTTCCTGGACGCCGCCAAGTGCGTAGTATTCCTGGAGGACGGCAGCTTTGACGCCGAGACCACCAACCAAAAGCTCTCCGCCGCCATCTCCGGTTCCTCCGGTGTTGTGATCCCCGGCTTCTACGGCGCTACGGGCGACGGGACCATCCGCACCTTCTCCCGCGGCGGCTCCGATGTCACCGGCGCCATCGTGGCCCGTGCCGCCCAGGCGGACCTGTACGAAAACTGGACGGATGTGTCCGGTATGCTGGCCGCCGACCCCCGCATCGTCCCTGATCCCCGCAGCATTCATTACATTACTTACCAGGAATTGCGGGAGCTTGCTTATATGGGCGCCTCCGTCATGCACGAGGACGCCGTCTTCCCCGTAAGAAAGGCCGGCATTCCCATCAATATCCGCAACACCAACGCCCCCGGCGATGAAGGCACTATGATCGTCCCCACGCTGCCCGAGGGCTATACCAGCCAGCGGGTCACCGGTATTGCCGGAAAAACCGGCTTTAGCAGCATCCACATCGAAAAGTCCATGATGAACACCCAAGTGGGCTTTGGTGCAACGCTTTTGCAGATCCTGGCTGCCCATGACCTTCCCTTCGAGCATTGCCCCACCGGCATCGACACCATGTCCGTGGTGGTACATACCGACCACTTAGATCCCGTGCGCCAGTCCGTCATGGATGAGATCTCCCAGCGCCTCCATCCGGATATTCTGAAGGTGGAAGACGGCCTTGCCATGATCGCCGTCGTAGGCGAAGGTATGGTCTTTTCCAAGGGTACTGCCGCCGGTATTTTCCAGGCTATTTCCGATGCCGGCATCAACATCCGCATGATCGACCAGGGCTCCAGCGAAATGAACATCATCATCGGTGTTCAGGAAGAGGACTACGCCCTTGCCATCAACAGCATCTATCAAAGCGTTATCAAAACTGTTTAAGGAGATCCGCATATGAGAATTGGTATTTACGGATACGGCAATCTGGGCCGCGGCGTGGAATGCGCCATCGCCAAGAATCCGGATATGACATTGAGTGCCGTCTTTACCCGCCGTGATCCCGCCGCACTGCACATCGCCACCGCAGGTGTTCCTGTTGTAGCGGCAGCGGATATCGAGCAGTGGAAGGACAAGGTGGATGTCCTCATCCTCTGCGGCGGCAGCGCCACCGATCTTCCCAAAATGACTCCCGCACTGGCTGCCCACTTCCATGTGGTGGACTCCTACGACAACCATGGCAGCATCCCCTGCCACTACGAAGCAGTGGACGCCGCTGCAAAGGCCGCCGGCCATGTGGCCCTCATCTCCTGCGGCTGGGATCCCGGTATGTTCTCTCTCAACCGCCTGTATTCCAACTGCATCCTGCCCGACGGCAATGACTATACCTTCTGGGGCCGCGGCGTTTCCCAGGGCCACTCCGATGCCATTCGCCGCATTGAGGGCGTTTTGGACGCAAGACAGTATACCGTTCCTGTGGCGGAGGCCATGGACCGGGTCCGCCGGGGGGAAAATCCCACCCTCTCCACCCGGGAAAAGCACCGCCGCGAGTGCTATGTGGTGGCTGCCCCCGGC
>JAFOCY010000132.1 GCA_017380995.1 Oscillibacter sp.
GCTGGTCGAGATGGTCCAGGGTATCCTGGAGCCCGTCTCCCGTATGGACGGCGACAGCCTGCCCGTCTCCACCTTCGTCAAGCACGTTGACGGCCAGTTCGAGCTGGGCGCTGCCGCTTACGAGAAGCGCGGCGTTGCCACCTCCGTTCCCACCTGGGATGCTACCAAGTGTATCCAGTGTAACAACTGCGCCTTCGTCTGCCCCCACGCCACCATCCGTCCCTACGCTCTGACCGAGGAAGAGGCCGCCAAGGCTCCCGCCGCTGCCAAGATCGTGGACATCAAGGCCGGCAAGGGCAAGGGCGTGTACAAGTACACCCTGGCCGTGTCTCCTCTGGACTGCATGGGCTGCGCAGTTTGCGTTGGCCAGTGCCCCGTTGGCGCTCTGACCATGGTGGACCAGGTTCAGGAAGCCGCTCAGCAGGAAGTGTTCAACTACTGCGTTGCTGAGGTCGCCGAGAAGAAGGATATGCAGGACAACACCGTCAAGGGCAGCCAGTTCAAGCAGCCCATGCTGGAGTTCTCCGGCTCCTGCGCCGGCTGCGCCGAGACCAGCTATGCCCGCCTGATCACCCAGCTGTTCGGTGACCGTATGTACATCTCCAACGCCACCGGCTGCTCCTCCATCTGGGGTGGTCCCGCTGCTACTTCTCCCTACTGCACCAACAAGGATGGCCAGGGTCCCGCTTGGTCCAACTCCCTGTTCGAGGATAACGCCGAGCACGGCCTTGGTATGTACCTGGGCCAGCAGGCCATCCGTGACCGCCTGATCGGCCAGATCAAGGATATGGCTGCCAATGAGAAGGCTTCCGAGTCCTTCAAGGCCGCTGTTGAGGAGTTCCTGGCTACCAAGGACAACTCCACCGCCAACGCCGCTCCCGCTGCCGCTCTGATCGCTGAGCTGGAGAAGGCCGCTGCCGAGGGCTGCCCCGTTGCTCCCGTTGTCCTGAAGGACAAGGAGTACCTGGCCAAGAAGTCCATGTGGATCTTCGGTGGTGACGGCTGGGCTTACGACATTGGCTTTGGCGGCGTGGACCATGTCCTCGCTTCCGGCAACGACGTCAACATCTTCGTCTTCGATACCGAGGTCTACTCCAACACCGGCGGCCAGGCCTCCAAGGCTTCCAACATCGGCCAGGTGGCTCAGTTCGCCGCTGCCGGTAAGGAAATGAAGAAGAAGTCCCTGACTGAGATCGCCATGAGCTATGGCTACATCTATGTCGCTCAGGTCGCTATGGGCGCCAACCCCGCTCAGACCCTGAAGGCCATCCAGGAGGCCGAGGCTTATCCCGGTCCCTCCCTGATCATCGGTTATGCTCCCTGCGAGATGCACTCCATCAAGGGCGGCATGATGAACTGCCAGAAGGAAATGAAGAAGGCTGTCGAGTGCGGCTACTGGAACCTGTTCCGCTTCAATCCTGCTGCTGAGGGCGCCAAGTTCACTCTGGACTCCAAGGCTCCCGCCGGCGGCTATCAGGAGTTCCTGATGAACGAGGCCCGTTACAGCCGTCTGACCCGCGAGTTCCCCGAGCGCGCCACCGTGCTCTTCGAGCGCAACGAGAAGGCCGCTATGGAGCGTTACGAGCACCTGCTCAAGCTCAAGGCTATGTACGAGGGCTAATCGCCTGAATACTCTCTGAGTTTCAAAAGTCATAAAAAGGCCCGTGGACGAAAGTCCACGGGCCTTTTTGCCTCTTGCAATCGGAGGCCGCCCGCCCTACAATAGGAAAAAAGCGGAAAGGAGGGCGGATATGCAAGGATTTTTGATGCGGCGGCGAAACGCGGTGCTGCTGGCCATTTTGTGCAGCTGCCTTTGGGGCAGTGCCACCCCCTTTATCAAAATGGGCTACGGACTGTTCTCCATTGGCGGGGATGCCCCCAGTCTCATCCTCTTTGCCGGCATCCGCTTTACCCTTTCGGGGATCTTGGTGGTGCTGATGGGGAGTGTCCCCCGGCGAAAGCTCCTGCGGCCAAAGCGCGGCTCCTGGGGCATGATCCTTCTCCTGGCCTTGTTCCAAACGGTGATGCAGTATGTGTGCTACTATGTGGGCCTGGCCCACTCCACCTCGGTGAAGGCCTCCATTCTCAACTCCGCCGGCACCTTCTTTTGCATCCTCCTTGCAAGCCTTGTGTTCCATCTGGAACCGCTGCAGCCTTATAAGATCGTGGGCTGTGGGGTAGGCTTTGCGGGGGTAGTGCTGGTGAATTTGACACCCCAGGGCTTTGGTGGGAGCGTCGGCTTCCTGGGAGAGGGCTTTTTGCTTCTGGCGGCCCTGGCCTACGCCATTTCCTCCATCCTGCTGAAAGACTATTCCCGGCGGGAGGAACCCACGATCCTCAGCGGCTATCAATTCATGCTGGGCGGCCTTGTGATGATCCTGACGGGCCTGCTGGCAGGCGGCAGGCTGCAGGCCCAAAGCTGGATCGCCCTGCCGGTACTGGGGTATCTGGCTTTTCTCTCTGCCGCGGCCTACTCCATCTGGGGGATGCTGCTGCAGTATCATCCGGTGAGTCGGGTGGCCATATTCGGCTTTTTGAACCCCATCGTGGGTGTGATCCTGGCGGCTTTGCTGCTGCGGGAGAGCCTTCCTATCAGCTGGGGACAGTGCGTCACGGCGCTGGCCCTGGTGAGCACCGGTATTTTTATCATAAACCGGCCCCAAAAGACATAAAAAAATAGACCTCAAAAGAGGTCTATTTTTTATTTGCAGCGTGCTTTCAGTTCCCGGGCGGTGACGGCGTAGCCCTGCTCAGCCCACTGGTCCTTGGGGATTTCGGGGCACTGTGCGCCGCGCTTAGCGTAAATAGCGGCAATGACCGTTTCCAGCAGCCGGGGGTTCTTGGCAAGGATAGGCCCCGTCAGGTGGGAGCCGATGACATTCTGATAAAGGAAGCCCTCCGCTCCGCCTTCGGCCTCGTTACCAAAGCCCAGGTTCATGGAAGTGAGGAGGGGAGTCTCCACGCCGGTGAGGATGGAGCTTTTGTTGATGAAGCCCACCATAGGCGCATCAAAAAGCTTGGTATGGCCGTAAACATCCTCTACGATGCGCCTCACTTGCTGTTTGGCGGTGAAATCCCCCAGGCCGATGCCGGAATACTCTTTCTCACTTTCGTCCAGAATGGTCTTGCCCAAAAGCTCCATGGCGGTGCCGCAAAAGAGCATGGGGGTGCCGTCTTGGGCGGCTTTTTTCACTTCATCGCCGTGGCGCACAAAATCCGCCAGGGCGAATTTCTGGCGTTTTTCCGTACCGGCGCCCATGAAGAGGAAGTCGGCGCCCAGAATATCCGCCTCGTCACCGGGCTCCACATAGGTGATGGTGACGGTGTTGCCCATGGTTTCCAGAGTCCGGGCCAGAACAGAAAGGTTGGCGTAGCTTCCGTAGAGGCTCATGAGGTCGGGATAAAAATGCAGAAGATTCAGTTCCATGCTCAGCCCTCCTTTTCCGTCAGCGCCAGCAGCTTATCCCGGTCAGAGAAGCAGGTGACCACATACACTTCCTCGTTGCCCGCGGCCTTGATGGACTCAGCTGCGGCGGGGATCTCAGGGATCACTTCCCACTTCTCCTGAGGGATCTGGGTAAAGCTGAACCGCTGGGCAAGGTCCGCGCAGTACTGGCCGGAGAGGACGATGCGCTTCACGTGGTCTGCGTTCAGCTGCTCAAAGTCGATGTCCCAGAGCCAGCTGGTCTCGCTGGTAAAGTACTTGCGGCTCACCGCATCCACAATCAGAAGAACGGTGCACTCCGTTTTCGTGGAGGCGATATAGCGAAGGTTCGTGTCGTAGGCGATGGAGTTTTCGTGCTTGCTCGTCAGGAGCGTTCCGTGGTGGCCTCCCAGGCGGAAGGTCTGCATACGGCCGTTTTTCAGCACGTAGTTGCTGATGACCTGCTGGGCGATGCTGCCGTCAATGCCGCATTCCCGGCACACGGCGTAGGCGGCCAGGATGTTATATACATTATAAATACTGCGGAAGGCAAGAGAAATGGTGTATGCGCCGTCCAGGGTCAGCGTGCCGTTTTCCAGGTCCACAGCGGTGGCGGTGTAGTCCGTCTGGTGCTTGCCGTGGCCGCACTTAGGGCAAAGGTAGGCGCCGATGTGGTTATAGTGGACATAGGCATAGTCCATGGCCGCGCCGCAGACAGGACAGTGGGCGCCGTCGTGATAGACGCCGGTGGGCTCGCTGACGGAAATGGAGCACTTGTCCAGACCGAACCACTTGACCTTCTCCTGACCCTTTGCAAAGCAGGAGGTGAGGGGATCGTCGGCGTTGAGGAGCAGCTCCGTTTCGGGGTGAATGGCGGGGAGAATGGCGTCGTAAACGCTTTCGGGATGGCCGTTGCGGGTCATCTGGTCCCGGTAGAGATTGGTGATGACAAAGTGGGTGGGGTGGAAGAATTTGAAGCTCCGGGCGGCATAGCGCTCGTCGGATTCGATGAGGAGTACGTCAGCCTTCACCTTGCCGCCGAAGGTGGCGTTGTTCAGGACCAGGGTCGTGACGCCCTCGATCTGGTTGGAGCCCTCCTCGTTGTAGACCACCCGCTTGCCTTCGGCGCGGAGGATGGCGGCGATCATTTCCACCGTGGAGGTCTTGCCGTTGGAGCCGGTGACGGCGATGATGTGGGCGGGGAGCTCCACGCGCTTGAGAATATCAGGGCAGATCTTCAGGGCGTACTTGCCGGGCAGGGAACTTCCCTTGCCCACCAGCTTTCCCACAAAGCGCAGGAGCTTGCAGGCCAGGATCGCCAGGAAAACGCGCATTTACTCCATCTCCTTTTCCGTAAAATCCCGAATTTCGGCAACCGCGCGGACGCTGGCGCCATCGGAGTTTTCGTATTTCAGGGGCAGGGCGAATAGCTGCAGGTCGCTGCGGCCGGCTACCTTTTTCAGGCACATACACTCAATGATGACCATGCCGCCCTCCATGAAGATCTTGTGGGCGGGGAACGTCTCGGTAGATACCCGGTCGATGCTGATGGCATCGGTGCCCACGCCCTTGAGGCCGCAGGAGACCAGATATTTGGCAGCTTCCTCATCGGGAACGGCAAAGCCGTCCGCAAAGAAGTCATTGGTGGGCCAGCGCTTTTCCCAACCGGTGTAGAACAGGACAAAATCCACACTGCGCAGAAGACCGTTCTGGGCCTTCAGATATTCCACGGTAATGGTATCCCGGTCACTGACATCCAGGACCACCGCCCGGCCGCAGAACTGGGAAACGGGGAGCTCGTCCAGTGTAGAGCCGGTCTCCAGCATATGGGAGGGGGCGTCCATATGGGTGCCGGTATGGGAGACCATGCTGATCTGGGTCTCCCGGTAGCCGTGCTGGTCCAGCCGGGCGGCGGGGAAGAGGCGGGGAGTGGGGGCGCCGGGGTAAACGGGCATTTCCTGGGAAATGGTATGAGTCAGGTCTAAAATCATGGGGCGGTACGCTCCTTCTTTGTATTGTCCAAGTAGATCATCAGCGCGGCGACGTCTGCAGGGGAGACGCCGGAGATGCGCCCTGCCTGTCCAAGGTCCAGAGGACGGACGGCAGAGAGTTTTTCCCGGGCTTCCAGACGGAGACCCTGGATGGTGTTGTAGTCGATATCCGGGGGAAGGGAATGGGATTCCAGCCGCCGCAGGTCCTCCACCTGCTTTTGCTGGCGCTGGATGTAGCCTGCGTATTTGACGGAGATCTCCACCTGCTCCATGATATCGGGTGTCAGCTGGGGGCGGGTGGGGTCAAAGGGCGCCAGATCCTCATAGTGGAGCTGGGGACGGCGCAGCAGGTTGATCAGGGGACAGCCGCTGGGGGCGTCGGAGGTCCCTTTTTCACTGAGCATTTGGGAAAGAGCCGGGGAAGGAGCAACGCCTGTGTGCTCCAGACGGCGGATCTCCTTTTCCACGGCGGCGTATTTGTCCTCCACCGCCTGCATCTTTTCCAAGCTCACAAGGCCGATCTCATAGCCCCTGTGGGTGAGGCGGCGGTCGGCATTGTCCTGGCGGAGGATGAGACGGTATTCGCTGCGGGAGGTCATGATGCGGTAGGGCTCATTGGTGCCCTTGGTCACAAGGTCGTCGATGAGGGTGCCGATATAGCTTTCGGAGCGGGAGAGGATGAAATCTCCTTCACCCCGCAGCTTTCTTGCGGCGTTGACACCGGCCACAAAGCCCTGGACGGCGGCCTCCTCATAGCCGGAGGAGCCGTTGAACTGTCCCGCGCCGTAAAGGCCGGGGACAGACTTGACCTCCAGAGTGGGCTTTAGGGCCAGGGGGTCGATGCAGTCGTACTCGATGGCGTAGGCCGGGCGGGTCATTACGGCTCTGCGCAGGCCGGGGACGCTGTGGAGCATCTGAATCTGCACATCCTCCGGCAGGGAGGAGGAGAAGCCCTGGATATACAGCTCTTCCGTGTTTTGGCCCATGGGCTCCACGAAGAGCTGGTGGCGCTCCTTGTCCGGAAAGCGGACGATCTTCGTCTCAAAGGAGGGGCAGTACCGGGGGCCCACACCGGTGATGGAGCCGGAGTACATGGGGGCCCGGTGGAGATTTTCCTGCACCAGGCGCTTGGTCTCCTCCGTGGTCCAGGTGAGGTAGCAGACGGCCTTGTTGTTCAGCGCTTCCCGTGTGGAGTAGGAGAAGGGAACGGGAACATCGTCACCGGGCTGGAGCTCCATCTCGTCGTAGTCCACCGTCCGGGCATTGACCCGGGGCGGGGTGCCGGTCTTGAACCGCCGCAGGGGAAGGCCCAGCTTCAAAAGGGAGGCGGTGAGACGGTTTGCCGCGTGCATCCCGTCAGGGCCGCTGTCTTCGATGCACTCGCCCACGATGGTCTGGGCGGAAAGATAGGTGCCGGTAGCCAGGATCACCGCTTTTGTGCCAAATACCGCTCCCGTGGTGAGGACCAGCGCCGAAACAGCGCCGCTTTCATCGGTGCGGACCTCCGTTACCTCGCCCTGGCGGACTGTGAGGTGATCCTGCCGCTCCAGAGTCCATTTCATGGTCTCCTGGTAGGCCCGGCGGTCCGCCTGAGCCCGAAGGCTCCATACGGCAGGGCCTTTGCCCTTGTTCAAAAGCCGGTATTGGATGCAGCATTGGTCCGCCGCCCGGGCCATCTCGCCGCCCAGGGCGTCCAGTTCCCGGACCAGGTGGCCTTTGCCGGTGCCGCCGATGGCAGGGTTGCAGGGCATATTGCCCACGGCGTCCATATTGATGGTGAAGACAATGGTCTCCATCCCCAACCTTGCGGCGGCAAGGGCCGCTTCGATGCCTGCGTGGCCCGCGCCGATGACTGCAATATCAAATTGTCCGGCGAAAAATTCCGTCATATGTTATCCTGCCTTTGCGTGTAAGGTCAAAACAGCCACTTCCGGGCGGTTCAAAAAGCGAAAACTCCGCCCGGAGTTGCCAAGGCCCCGGGTGGCAAAGAGCACCGAGCCGTTTTCCTCGTAAAAACCCGCCATATAGGTGGGGAAGAGCTCAAAATCGTTGCCGATCAGCCCATCGGTGAAGGGAAGACGCCAGATGCCGCCGTGTCCGTGGCCGGAGAGTACCAAGTCTGCCCCGAGGAGACTGTATTGCGTGGGGAAGCGGTTGCCCCGGTGGGCCAGAAGGAGCCAGAAGGGGTCCCCTTCTGCGGCATACAGCTCAGCGGAGAGCTGCTGCGGGGTTTTCTGGTCGGCGTAGCCGTTGGGGTCATCGATCCCCGCGAGAATGATGGAGTCGCCATTGCGCGTAAGCGTCACATAGCGGTTGGACAAAACGGTAACGCCTGCCCCCTCCAGGTCTTTTTTCACTTCCGGAACACCGCCAACGGCCCATTCGTGGTTTCCGGTGACGTAGTAAGTGGGAGCAATGGCGGCAAGGCCCGCGCCCACGGTTTTTGCATAGCCTTCCTTGTGCCCGCGGAAGCGGTCCTCCAGGTCGCCCAGGTAAAAAATATACTCCGGCGCCTGGGCGGCAACGGCTGCAAACAGCTGTTCGTTTTCCTTCCCGAACTCCGCGCCATGCAGGTCGCTGAGGACTGCGATGCGGCAGCCGTCAAAACCATGGGGGAGCTGGGAGAAGGAGACGTCAAACTCCGTCACCTGCAGGGTGGTGTTTTCCCACCGCAGGTAAAGGACCATAGCCAGAACCAGCAGGAAAAGTGCACTGAGCCGCCGTTTCCAGCGGTGTTTTTGGGGCTTTGCGGCCATGGAACGCCTCCTTTGCATTGTTATCGATACATTATATCATAGTAGTATGGCAGTTGCGAGAGAAAAAATATACAAACTCCGCACTTGTCAGCGAAATTTTCCACATCCCGGCGTCAAAAAAGGAATGCACAAGCTGCACAAAGAGTTCACAAATATTTTATAAAAATGAGACAAAAAAGGGTTGTGTTAAACGTCGTTTTAGGGTATACTGAAAACACCAACAGAGAAAGGAGGACGCCAATGGAATATAAGAAGATCCTTTTGGATGTGGACGATCTCATCTTTTGCGGTGAAGATTGGACCTGCAGCCAGCGGTAAGAAATTGTGACCACGCCGGTGCGCGTGGATTTTTTATGCCTATTTTTGCAGGAGTGGATACGTTGGGTTGCATTTTGCGAAAAGTCAAGATGCATTTTCCTGATATTTCCACCCTGTTTTTGTGTAAAACGTAAAAAACGTAACCGTTACGCGCTGATGCGCAAAACCTTGTTTGCAAATTCCCGGGGGTGTGCTACAATAAGATATCCTAATTTCGAACCTCTAAAAAAGGAGTGGATCGCATGGAAAATATGTTCTGGATTGGATTTGTAGGCGCGGTCATTGCGGGATTGTTCGCAGTGACCCAGGCCAAGAAGGTCATGGCCTACTCGGAGGGTACTGAGCGGATGCAGAAGCTGGCCCAGGCCATCCGCGAAGGCGCCAACGCCTATTTGAAGCAGCAGTATACCACCGTGTTCAAGGTCTTCATGGTGGTGTTTATCGCCCTGCTGGCCATGGCTTTTGCAACGAATGGCCAAATGCTCTCCAAGTTCACCCCCTTTGCCTTTATCACCGGCGGTGTGTTCTCTATGCTGGCAGGCTTGGTTGGCATGAAGATCGCCACCAACTCCAACGCCCGTACCGCCCAGGCAGCCTCTGAGAGCCTGAACAAGGGCCTGCGCGTTGCCTTCTCCTCCGGCTCCGTTATGGGCTTTACCGTGGTTGGCCTCGGTATGCTGGACATCACCCTTTGGTACTTTATCCTCTATTATGGCTTTGGCATCACCGATCCTGTGGAGATCGGCAACGTCATGGTCATGAACGGCATGGGCGCAAGCTTTATGGCCCTCTTTGCCCGCGTGGGCGGCGGCATCTATACCAAGGCTGCTGACGTTGGCGCGGACCTGGTGGGCAAGGTGGAAGCCGGCATCCCCGAGGACGACCCCCGCAACCCCGCCACCATCGCCGATAACGTGGGCGATAACGTGGGCGACGTTGCAGGTATGGGCGCGGACCTCTATGAGTCCTACGTTGGCTCCATCCTCGCCACCTTCGCTCTGGGCGCTGTGGGCGGCTACGGCTTTGGCGGCATGCTCCTTCCCGTGGCGCTTGCTGTCACCGGCATTGTCTGCTCCATCCTGGGCTCCTTCCTGGTGAAGACCCGCGAGGATGCCACCCAGGAGTCCTTGCTCAAGTCCCTGCGTACCGGTACTTATACCGCTGCTATCCTGGCTGCCATCGTGGCAGCGCCGCTGACCTATTTCATCGTGGGCAGCTGGGGCGTGTATATCGCCATTCTCTGCGGCCTGATCGGCGGCTGTGCCATTGGTTACTTCACTGAGTATTATACCTCCGATACCTATAAGCCCACCCAGGAACTGGCTGCCTCCTCTGAGACCGGTGCCGCCACCATCATCATTGGCGGTATTTCCCTGGGCCTGAAGTCCACCCTGACCTCCATCCTCATCGTGGCAGTGGCGGTCCTTGTGAGCTACTTTGCTGCCGGCGGCTCCATCGAGATCGTGGACGCGGCAGGCACCTTTACCGCTGCCTTTAACCGCGGCCTGTACGGCATCGGTATCGCCGGTGTTGGTATGCTTTCTACTCTCGGCATCACCCTTGCTACCGACGCTTACGGCCCCGTGGCTGACAACGCCGGCGGCATCGCCGAGATGAGCGGCCTTCCCGAGGAGGTCCGTGATCGTACCGACGCTCTGGACTCCCTGGGCAACACCACTGCCGCTACCGGCAAGGGCTTTGCCATCGGCTCCGCCTCCCTTACTTCTCTTGCCCTGCTGGTCTCTTACGTGAACATCGTCCAGCATAATACCACCGAGACGCTGAACTTCACTCTCACTAGCCCCACCGTTCTGGTCGGTATGTTTGTGGGTGCCATGGTGACCTTCGTGTTCTCCGCCTTTACCATGAGCGCAGTGCAGAAGGCCGCCCAGTCCATCGTGGTGGAAGTCCGCCGCCAGTTCCGTGAGATCCCCGGCATCATGGAGTATCAGGCTGACCCTGACTACGCCTCCTGCGTGTCCCTTTGCACCAAGGGCGCTTTGAAGGAGATGGTGGCTCCCGCGGTCCTGGCCATCGTGGTCCCCATCGCCACCGGTCTGGTCCTTGGCCCCACGGGCGTTGTGGGCCTCCTCGGCGGCGTGTCCGTCACCGGTTTTGCCATGGCAGTCTTCATGTCCAACGCCGGCGGCGCTTGGGACAACGCCAAGAAGTATATCGAGCGCGGCAACCACGGCGGTAAGGGCTCTGAGCAGCACAAGGCCGCTGTTGTGGGCGATACCGTGGGCGACCCCTTCAAGGATACCTCCGGCCCCTCCCTCAACATCCTTATCAAGCTCTGCTCTACCGTGTCCATCGTCTTCTCCGGTTTGATCCTGAGCTTCAACCTGATGAACTTCCTGTAAAATCCATCAAAAAGCGGCTGCCAATGGCAGCCGCTTTTTTCAAGCACAAACAGAAGGGGCGGCCGCTGGCCGCCCCTTCTGTTTTATACGCGTTTTGCGAGATATTGCAATGCCTCCAGATATCCGGGCAGGCCATGCCCGGCGATGGTTTTCACGCAGGCTTCACGGATGTAGGACACATGGCGGAACTCCTCCCGGGTGTCCGGGTCTGAGATGTGGACCTCCACCGTGGGGATGCCCACGGCCTTGACCGCATCCAAAAGCGCAACGCTGGTATGGGTATAGGCGGCCGGATTGATGATGATGCCGTCCACTTGATCAAAGTAGGCCTGGTGGATGGCGTCTACCAGAGTGCCCTCGTGGTTGGACTGGAAGAAGCTGACGGAAACGTTCAGCTTTTCCGCCTCAGCGCGGATCATGGCCAGAAGATCTTCGTAAGTGGTCTTGCCGTAGATCTCCGGCTGGCGGATGCCCAGCATATTCATGTTGGGGCCGTTAAGTACCAGAATCTTCACAAAAATCCCTCCAAATGGCCTGGGCCGTTTCTTCCACAGTGCCGTTGTTGTCTACCAGGGCGTCCCGGAAAGCCTCGTACAGGGGTTTGCGCTCTGCCCAGAGGGCTTCCGCGCTGCTGCGTTGGGAGATGGGACGGCCCTCCACGGGCAGGACGTCCAGTTCCCGCCAGATGTGGTAGATACGGCCGTTCTGGTGCAGGGGGGCATAGTTCCGCGGGTCTTTTACCACGCCGCCTCCCGTTAAAATGAGCTTGCCGCTCATGGCGCCGATCTCGGCGGTCACCTGCCGTTCCAGTTCCCGGAAGGAGGCTTCACCGTCAGAGGCGAAGATCTCGGGGATGGATCGGCCGGCACGGCGGACGATCTCCCGGTCAAGGTCGATGGCCTCCCGGCCGGTGAGCTGTTCCAGCGCTTCGCCCACGGTGGTTTTTCCGCTGCCCGGCATACCGATGAGGACGATGTTGGTCATCCGGGAGCGGAGCAGGCGCAGGATCCGCTCTGTTTCACTGGCGGGGATGGTTTTATCAAAGAAGTATTCTTCGGCGGCTACCGCTTGGGCCACCAGCATGGGCAATCCATCGGAGCAGGGGATGCCCAGTTCCTCCGCCTGCAGCAGCAGCGCCGTGCGGCGGGGGTTGTAGATGGCGTCCAGCACGCCGGAGCACTGGGGGAAAGCCCGCAGGTCTACCGGAGATTCTCCGCAGCGGGGGAACATCCCCACGGGGGTTGCGTTGATAATGAGGTCGGCATCGGCATGGAGGTGGAGGTTTTCGTAGTTGTTTTCGCCGCTGCGGGAGATCACCACCACTTCTCTGGCCCCGTCTGCCTTTGCCAGGGCCTGGGCGGTGAGGGATGCGCCGCCGCTGCCCAGCACCACCACCTTTTTCCCGACAAAGGCGATGCCTGCCCGGGAGGCCATGTACCTTAGGCCAATGGCGTCGGTATTGTAGCCATGGAGCTTTCCGTTCCGGCGGACGATGGTGTTCACCGATCCGATGGCCTGGGCCAGGGGGTCCAGTTCATCGCAGTATTCCATGACGGCGCGCTTATAGGGAATGGTGACGTTCAGTCCGCCGATGTCTTCTCTTTTGAGGAAGGGGCCCAGTTCCTCCGGCTCCAGCTCGATGAGACGGTAAGCGCTGCAGCCCAACTCGTGGTGGATGGGGGCGGACCAGCTGTGGCCCAGCTTCCGCCCCAGAAGTCCGTACTCCATAGATTATACTTCCGCGTAGCCGCCCAGGAAGTTGAAGCTGGCGCAGCAGCGCTCCAGCTCCTCCAGCATGGCCATGACGCTGGGGTCTTCGACGGAGGCTTCGATCTCCAGGAAGAAGATGAACTCGAAGTTCCGGCCCGTCACAGGGCAGGACTCCAGTTTTGTCATGTTGATGCCAAGGGCTGCCAGCTTGGAGAGGATCTCATACAGGGCACCGGGCTTATTGTCGCAGGCGATGATGAGGCTGATGCGGTTGGCGCCGGCATAAATGACGGGGTCCTTGGTAATGCAGATGAAGCGGGTATAGTTGTTGTCGCTGTCCTGAACGCTGTCGTTGATGCATTCCAGACCGTACAGCTCGGCGCAGGGGTGGGAGGAGAGGGCGGCAACATGAGGATCCTTCCGCTCCGCCACCAGTTTGGCGGCCATGGCGGTGTTGGCGCAGGGAACCACATGGACGCCGTTGAGGGAGTTGAGGAACTTGCTGCACTGGCCGATGGCCTGCTGGTGAGAGTAAACTTCCGTGATCTGGTCCATTCTGGCGCCGGGGATGGCCAGCAGCTCATGGCGGATGCAAAGGCGGGTGGTGCGGACGATGGAGAGGTTGTGGTCCTGCAGCAGCTCGTAGACCGCACGGACGGAGCCGTTGGAGCTGTTTTCGATGGGCAGCACGCCAAACTTACACAGGCCGGACTCCACAGCGGAGACCACGGCGTCGAAGGTCTTCACATACACGATGTTGCCCCGGGGCAGGATGCGGTCGCAGGCCACCTGGGAGTTGGAACCCTCCACGCCCTGGCAGGCAACCAATCCCTTTTGGGGGAAGAGGGAGGTGCCCGCGGCCAAAGATGCCTTCACCTGGGCGGCCACCTTGGTGGGGGCGGAGAACAGCTCTGCCTGGCGGGAGCGGGAGAGTTCAAAGAGGGTGGAGTAGAGGTGGTAGGCGTAACGCTCCCAGGTGTCTCCCGCCTGTTCGGTGACTTTGGCCAGAACGGCGCGCTCCCGTTCCTTGTTCAAAATGGGCTGGTTGTGGGCGTTTTTGTAGGCCGCCACCTCATCGGCAAGGGCCATGCGCTCCAGGAAGAGCTTCAAAAGCTGGTCATCGACCTGGTCGATCTTCGTGCGGATCTCAGAAAGTTCCATGGTTTCCCTCCATTAACATATCCAAAAGTACGATGGCGGTCACTGCTTCCACAACAGGTACCGCCCGCTGGGCGATGCAGGGGTCGTGGCGGCCGTGGATCTGCAGCGTGGCGTTCTCCCGGGCGGAGAGACTGACAGTATCCTGGCTGCGGGCGATGGACGGCGTGGGTTTCATGGCCACCCGGAACACGATGGGCATTCCGCTGGTGATGCC